>CAIQNR010000032.1 GCA_903873255.1 uncultured bacterium
ACAGTATCCACATGATCTTGTTATGATTAAAAAACTCAATGCCGCAGGTAAAATTAGTGATGAGCAAGTGCAAAAAATTGTTTTAGATAATGCTACTACGTTAGTTGCAATCCGTAATTTGAAAAGTGCTTTTGGAGATAAAATTTCTATTGAGACAGAAAATGCATTATTTAAAGAGTATGAAAATAATGCTTATGATCTTAAAACGCTACATACGATATTTAAAAAACCAGAAGTTGCATCTGAAGCAGAAATGGAAAAACATGTACAAGATTTTATTAATCAGTTTGAAACGGGGAAAATAAGTAGAGCAGAATTTGATGCTAAATACGAAGATATAGGTGAATTTCCTGAGATAAGCACTGATCTTCAAACTCATTTGGACAACCCTAAGCAGGATGTTAATGCGCGTGCGGCTGTAATAGAAAGTCCTGAATATTATAAGAATAACTATGATAATGGAACGTCAGATCAAAAAGCTGCTTATGTGCAGGAAATTAAAGATTTACTTGCAACTGGTAAAATTGCCGATTCTGCTCTGGTAGCAAAGTGGAATCAATTTATTACTTCACATGAGATACCGAATAAAATAGAAGATCTTGCAAATCGACAAGCAACGGAAGTTCCAGTAGTTTCTGTATCATCTAAAAAGCAAGGGCCGGAAGTTGTTGATAATCCATTTAGACAAAATGTACGTGATCTCCGCAATTCAACACAACAATTGGGTGAAAATCCAAATTTGAATCTTAATGAAAGAATTAATCAAGCAAAGACAATGTTAAATAGAACGGATAGTTCTCACGCAGCAGAAGCTCCAGTAGTTACGGTAGCAACAGCTCAAGATAATGTAGCGGTAACAAATCAAGCAGGTACTTTCGCAGAGCAACTTATACAAGGTAGTCGTAATTTAAAAAAAGCACCCATTACAAGTACCGCAGCAAATGTATCTGATGCGCGTGGAAATTTTTTAGCTGAGATTCGAAATGGTAAGCAATTAAAAAAAGTTAACCGCGTTTCTTTTAAGACTAAGCCTAATGAATTATCAAACGAAGATCTGATGAATCAGGCGTTGGTAAAAAGAAGACAAGTTATTGCAGGTAATAGTGAAAGTTCAGAAGCTTAATAAATAATTAATACGAAGGGTTAGGGATATGAAGAAAAAGATAATTGTAGCACTGATTGCAGTTATGGTAATGGGAGTTGCAAAAGCACCTAATTATAAGCTCTTAGATGATGGCAATCAAGTAAAACCACAATCGCAATCATTCTTTTCACGAGCCAAGCAAACAGTGGGAAATGTGGCGCAGAAAGCAGCAGAAAGTTTACAAAAAGGTGTCAAAAATACGGTAACTGGTAAGATTTTTGTAAAGCCTATCGTAGCACCAAAATCTATGGAGTCTGAAAAAAACGTGAATAATGCTAGTGTCTATAAACCAATAGATATACAGAGTCAAGCCCCAACGGGATTTGCAAATCAATCTCCTAGACAATCATCTGCGCAAGTAAGACCTGTAAGTTCTGCCCAAATTAATCCAGTTGTTATTCCAAAACGACAAGGTCCTGGCACAAAAATTGTAGCACCATCTTTAGAAGATTTAAATATGAGCATAGTGGGTAGTAACGATGTTGAAGCGATTGATGCATTAAAAAATAATTCTGCTTTAGATGATGCTACGGTATCTAACTTATTGGTACAGTATCCA
>CAIQNR010000033.1 GCA_903873255.1 uncultured bacterium
TCTAGTCTCTTGAATATGACAGGTTTACTTCTTGCTTGGTGGTACAAAAAAAAGTTGATTCTGGAATACAATGGATCAGAGGCATGGATAGCAAGTAACTGGATAGAAAAAAAGCGATGGATAAAGTTTGAGTGGTTGATGAAGCAAGTAGAGTTGGTAAATATACTCTATGCAGACACAATAGTAGTGGTGTCTGCGGTTCTTAAAAAAGAGTTGATGTTGCGTAACGTGAGTGAAAAGAAAATTCTTGTAAATCCAAACGGTGTTGATACAGATCTTTTCAGTCCATCCAAGCATAAGGTAAAAGAATATGCAAACAACAATCATAACATCAAAAAAGAGCTGGAAAGGCATATTCTCTGAACTCTGGGAATATAAAGAAGTTTTTATCTTTCTTGGCTGGCGTGATATTCTGGTTCAATACAAACAAACAGTTCTTGGCATTGCATGGGTATTGATACGGCCACTTTTAACGGTGGCTATTTTTACTATAATTTTCAGCCGCATTGCAGGTATCGAATCTCATGGGGCTCCCTATCCGCTCCTTGTTTTTTCTGGGATGCTTGCATGGCAATTTTTTGCTGATATGTTGACCTTTGGAAGTAACTGTTTTTTGGCAAATCAACAGCTTGTTTCAAAAGTATATTTTCCTCGATTGCTTCTTCCTGCAAGCCGTGTGCTTTGCAGTCTTGTTGATTTTGGTATTGCATTTGGATTTTATATAATTCTTTCATTGATACGTTATCAAATGTTTCCGCCACTTAAATTTCTAACATTCCCAATCTTTTTAGTATGGCTAATACTAGTTGCTTTTAGTGTAAGTCTTCTTTTTGCATCGCTTATTGTATGCTACCGCGATTTTCGCCATGTTATTCCCTTTGCAACACAGCTTGGAGTGTACATAACGCCTGTTGGGTTTAGTCTTTCAATGGCACCAAAATATGTGCAGTATATTCTGGCTCTCAATCCACTCACTGGTATTATTAATGGATTCAGGTATGCATTATTGGGCGAGCCTCTTGTACCAGGCGTACTGGCAGTTTCTGTAGTAATGACGATTATTTGTATGATAATAAGCATCATTTACTTTAAATCAGTAGAAGGTACTTTTGCTGATAAAATTTGAGAAAGATTTATGAAATCAATTAAAGTAGAGCATCTTTCAAAAATATATGATGTTTCTCACGCAGAAGAGCGAACAATCGGATTTCGAGAATTAATTACCCAGCAAATAGGCTCATTATTTTCTAAAAAAGAACAATCAAAAAAATTTTATGCACTTAATGACGTTTCATTTGACGTTGAGCAGGGCGAAGTGCTTGGCGTTATTGGTAAAAATGGTTCTGGTAAAAGCACCTTACTTAAAATTTTAAGCCGTATCACTGCACCAACTAGTGGAAAGGTTACTATTCATGGCCGTGTTGCAAGCCTTCTTGAAGTTGGAACTGGTTTTCATGAAGAGCTTACTGGCCGTGAAAATATTTTTATGAGCGGTATTATTTTAGGAATGAAGCGTTGGGAAATTTATAAACATTTTGATGAGATAGTATCCTTTGCAGGGGTTGAACAATTTATTGATACTCCAGTTAAAAAATACTCTTCAGGTATGCGTTTGCGGCTGGCATTTTCTGTTGCAGCGCATCTTCAAGCAGAAATTTTATTGATAGATGAAGTTCTTGCTGTTGGTGATTATGAGTTTGAAAAAAAATGTATGGGTGTTATGGGGGATATTCAAAAATCTGGCCGTACGATTTTATTTGTGTCTCATAATATGGAATTTATTAAGCGTTTGTGTACCAGATTAATTTTACTTGAACATGGTAAAATTAAACAAATAGGTTCTACGTTTGATGTTATAGATAGTTATTTTGGTTATATAAATAATGTGAGATCAAAGTTATTTTTTGATGATACAATACATCAACCAGATAAAATAATTATAATATATCTTATGGAATGTTTAAATGTATTAGAAAAAGGAATGTTATATTTGGAAGAATCTTTATGTATCAAGACAGTATATGAAATAAAAGAGTCGCAAACCTTTCTCTTTGTTAATCTTTGTTTTTATAACGAAAAAGGAATTCTTTTATTTACAGCGTTTGAAGCATATTCTCATCAAATTCAAGGTAAAAGAAGAGATGTAGGAGTGTATGAAAGTTTTTGTTATGTTCCATCGCATATTTTTAATGAAGGGCAGGTAAGCGTTTCGTTGTTGATTACCAATACTGGAACAGCTGAAAAGCAAAGCGAAGATAATTTAATTTTTCAACTTGATGGGGGCAATATCTTTTTTTGTTAAAAAACAAAAAAATGAAATAATCCCAGGATTTATGTTTGAAGAAAAAAGCTATGGTGTTGTTAAACCTGCTATCACATGGAATGTTGTTAAACAATAAAGGGTACTATGTTAAATTTTATTAAATCTTATATTCCATGTTTTTTAAAGAAGCCAATTATTAAAATATTAGATGATATTAATCCTATTCTTAGGATTAATAAGTATGGCTATCCTAGTAATATTAGTATGCAAGTTACTTCTGTTTGTAAAGATAAAATTGATTCATTTATATTACCTGATGTAACGCCTAACATTTTTGCAAATGAAATTACTTATTGCGCAGATGGGATGATTTCCCATACAAGTACAGATTGGCTTAATGATGAAAAATTTAAAAAAGCGTATATGAAAAGTGAAAAATTGGGCGCTTTTACTATGAAGTCTGGATACACATTTAAGGTTATGTGGAGATCTCATGTTTTATGTTGGGCTGCTTCAAGAGCTGTCGATTTAGAAGGTGATTTTGTTGAATGCGGTGTTTATTTGGGTGGGCAATCAAGAACTGTTATGGAATATATTGATTTTGAAAAATTACAAAAAAAATTTTATTTATTAGATACCTATACAGGAACCCCAGAAGAATCATTATCAGAAGAAGAAAAAGCGATACATTTAGGGTCAAATAATAAAGGCGAAAATGCTTTTAGCGGAGATTTTTATAAAAATACCTGTGAAAATTTTAAAGAGTATCCTAATGCATTGCTGATTCAAGGTATTATTCCTGAGACATTGTCTCAGGTTACTTCAAATAAAATTGCATATCTTCATATGGATCTTAATTGTGCAAAACCTGAAATAGAGGCAGCAGAGTATTTTTGGGACAAAATGGTTAGTGGAGCGGCATTAATATTGGATGATTATGGTTGGGTTAGAGCGTATGTGCAACGGAATGCTTGGAATGATTTTGCTAAAAGAAAGGGAGTTAAAATTTTAAGTTTACCTACATGCCAAGGCCTTATAATTAAGCCCTAAAAGGATATTTAATGATTACTTTATTAATGCCAACAATGAATAGGCCTATTCATGTACGACGAGCTTTAGAATACTATAAAAAAATTGGTATCCCTGCGCGGTTAATTATACTTGATTCAAGTTCAAAAATAATTAAGGAAGAAAATCAAATAACTATAAAGGATTTAACAACTACTGATTTTGCTCCATTGTATATTGAATGTGAAGAGACTATTTCATATATGGAAAAGATAGTTAAAGGATTATCAAGTATCTATACTCCTTATGTAGCTTTGGCGGCTGATGATGATTTTTTTTCTGCACAAGGATTGCATGAAGCGGCTAATTTTTTGCGCGATAATCAAGATTATCTATTCGCTCAAGGGCATTGGCTTGGTTTTACCTATGACACTAATATTACTTGGTATGATGTTGGTGTTTTGGATAATATTCGTTCATTTGATCAGAAGGATTCTCTAGAGCGAGTTAGAGATTTTTTACAAAAAAATACTATTATTTTTTATAGTCTTTTCAGAGTAGATGCATTTGTAGATATTATGAAAAAGAGTTGTAAATATGCTCAATGTGGTAAATTTTTTGAATGTCTTTATATATTATTTACTCTTATGCGTGGCAGAGGAAAATTACTTGAAATACCATATTTATATAGAGAAATGATGGAACATTCTATGGGGCGTCAACTTCAAAGATCTTGGATGTTAGGCTCTGAATTTAATATCGCTATTCAAAAATTTTCTGCAGGTATTGCTGATGGATTAGTTTCTTATTGTGGGTTTAATCGAGAGAAATCTTTAACGCAATCAAAAATAATGAAAGATCAGTTTTTAGATTTAGTACTTAAAACTTCATTTTCATATGAAAAAGTTGAATTGCCTTCGCTAACAAGAAGGTTGGCAAGGACCTTTATTTCTAGATCCAAGCGAGATTATTTATTGCATCTTTCTAGTAAGTATAAAAGTATTATAAAGACTTTTTTTAATAATAAATATTTTAGAGATTACTTTTCTCGGGATCCTTATAAAAAAGAAATTGCTTTTATAGAGCAGCAGATTAAACAATCAAATGCGCCGGCATGTATGTTTGACACAAGTATGTTTACAAGGATATTTTTATGAATAGAGAGATACCAGTTGTTATTCTTGCAGGAGGCCTTGGAACTCGATTACGTGAAGAAACAGAATTTCGTCCAAAGCCAATGGTCCCGATAGGTGGTAAGCCTATTTTGTGGCATATTATGAAGCATTACTCTTATTATGGATTTAAAAAGTTTATCATATGTCTTGGGTATAAGGGTGAGGTTATTAAAGATTATTTTTTAAACTATCAATTGCAAAGTTCAGATTTTTCTATCAACACAGAAACCGGTCGTATTATTGAACATCAAAAAAAAAATGAGAATTGGGATATTACCCTTGTTGATACGGGTCAAGATGCTCAAACAGGTGCCCGAATTGCTCGCATAGCAGATTATATAGATACCGAAACATTTATGTTAACTTATGGAGATGGTCTTTCAGATATTAATTTGAATGATTTATTGAATTTTCATTTAATACATAAAAAAAATATGACAGTGTCTGGAGTTTTAATGCCATTAAGATTTGGACATTTAGCTCTTGATGGGAATAAAGTGATAGCATTTAGTGAAAAAAAAAGAATATCAAAAGAATGGATTAATGGTGGTTTTTTTGTTTGTAATAAAAAAGTTTTAGCTCAATGTAGTACCGATAGTTTGTGTGTTTTTGAGCGAGATGTTGTGCCTGTTTTTTCTCAAACAGATCAGTTGATGGCATATAAGCATGAAGGTTTTTGGTATTGTATGGATACATTAAGGGATCAAGAATTATTGGCTCATTTGTGGGAGACTTCTGCTCCATGGAAAGTTTGGGAGTCGAAAGAAAATAATAGTTTTTTCCTAAGTAAAAAAATAAAAGAAAATGAGATGGGATAATAAGTATGAATAACAATTGGCATCGAAAAAATGTTTTTGTAACGGGAGCCTTTGGTTTATTGGGTTCTTGGTTAGTAAGAGACCTGGTTGCAAAAGGTGCTAATGTTATTGTTTTAATTCGAGATATTTTTCCGACATCATTTCTTATTGCAGATGGTTTTGATAAGAATATTATACAAGTTCAAGGCGATTTGTGTGATTATTCAGCACTTATAAGAATTTTAAATGAGTTTGATATTGATACTGTTTTTCATTTGGGTGCGCAAACTATTGTTGGTTATGCTAATAGATCTCCACTTTCTACATTTCATTCAAATATAGAAGGAACATGGAACCTTTTAGAGGCATGCAGACAATCTCCATGGGTAAAAAAAATTATTGTTGCATCAAGTGACAAAGCATATGGGGATCAAAAAATATTGCCTTATACAGAAGAAACATCATTGCAGGGAAAACACCCTTATGATGTTTCAAAAAGTTGTACAGATTTAATAGCCCAGTCATATTTTCATACGTATAAATTACCCGTCTGTATTACGCGATGTGGGAACATTTTTGGGCCTGGAGATCTTCATTGGAATAGAATAATTCCAGGAACAATATCATCCTTGCTAAAAAATGAATCGCCTATTATTCGTTCAGATGGTTCTCACATACGTGACTATATTTATGTAAAAGATGTTGTTTTTGCTTATATAACACTTGCCGAGCAGATGAATGATACAAATATGTTAGGGCATGCATTTAATATTAGTGAAGAATATCCCATAAGTGTTCTAGAATTAGTTTCATTAGTTACACGGCTTATGAAGAAAGAACATATACTTCCGAGTGTTAAAAATAGTGCTACTGCGGAAATACAAGATCAGCATCTTTCTTGTTCTAAATTTAAATCTATGTGTAATTGGAAGCCCTCATATGGCTTGATACAAGGGCTTATTGAAACTATTGAATGGTATTCAAATTATAATCAATTTTTAAGTAGTTCTACTGCTGTGTTTGTACAAAATGTGCTTGTAAAGGCTGATGAGAAAGTGTATTGAGTATATTTTTTACATGAGTTGCAATATATATAACATCTTCATGAGTTGTATCGTGCCCTGAAGGAAGGTTAATACCGCGATTATGTACATTATAACTTATTGGATTTTCTAAAGAATAATTGTGTGAAAAACTATATTTTTTATAGGCAGGCATCAGGCTTAAAGGATAAAAGAATGGTCTTGTGTCAATACCGTGCGCTTTGAGTTCTTGTTGAAGTTGTGTTTTTTCAATTCCTAATTTTTTATTAATAACGAGAGTACTCATCCAGTAACTATTTTTTACATTAACTGCTTCTGAATTGAGTTGAATTGCAGGTGTATATTTAAGTTCTTCTTTATACCAGCTAAATATTTGTCTTTTTTTATCCACCAATTCATCAATTCGTTCTAGTTGAGCAAGTCCTAATGCGGCCTGCATAGAGCTCATTTTATATTTATATCCAATTTCTGTATTCCAAAAACTTCTATCTGTTTTAGCTCTTCCATGATCAGACAAAAATAATGCACGTTCAAAAAATTGAGTGTTATTTGTTACCAGCATTCCACCTTCACCAGTTGTTAGAGTTTTTGTTCCATGAAAACTAAAAACACCAATATCCCCAAGAGTTCCTGATTTTTTAGTTTCATATTCAGAACCAATTGATTCTGCTGCATCTTCTATAATAGGAAGATTATACTTATCGGCTAAAGTTTTTATAGAATTAAAGTCAGGTATATTGCCATAGAGGTTAACAATAACAATGGCTTTTGTTTTTGAAGTTATTTTTTTTTCAATTGATTCTGCGGTTACACACCAAGAGATAGGATCGATATCTGCAAATACTGGAATGGCCCCAACATAGGTTGCTGCCGCTGCAGTTGCTGTCCATGTTATGTCTGGCATAATAACTTCGTCACCTTCTTTTATATCAAGTGTTTTATATGCAAGATGCAATGCTCCTGTGCAAGATGATGTAGGGAGTGCATGGTGTATATTTAAATATAAACACATGGCTTTTTCAAACGCATCATGAAACATATTAGCATTATTTTTCCAAGCTAGAGTTGCTGCTTGAGAGACATAGTCGATTTCTTTTTGTGTAATAGAAGGTGCTGTTACTGGTATAATTTTTTTCATAAAGACTTCCTTTTTAGTTAGAGAGAAAATTCTTTATTGATTATAGAGTTTGGTAAATTTTTTGAGAGAAGCGATCTATTTAGGCTATCTTTTTCTGAAATAATAACATGTTCTTTATATGGCCATTCAATAGCTAACATTGGATCATTCCATGCTAAAGAATCTTCTGATTTTGGTGTATAGAATTGAGATACTTGATAATGAATCATAGTGTTATCAGTAAGTGTTTGATAACCGTGAGCACATCCTTTTGGAATATATAGAGACTTCCCATTTTTTTCTGTAAGTTCAACGCCAAACCATTGTAAATAAGTTGATGACTTAGGGCGTAAATCTACTATAACATCAAAGATGGAGCCTCGTAGGCATGATACTAATTTATCTTCTTCATAAGGTTTATGTTGGAAGTGTAGACCACGTACAGTTTTGGCATTATGGTTGTAGGAGACATTTGATTGTACAAATTTTGTGGCAATACCTGCATTTTTAAATTCATGTGCACAAAATGCACGCGCAAAAAAACCACGATTATCAGATATTGGTTCTTGGGAGATGATGAAAGAGCCTTCAATTTTACTTTTTTCAAATTTCATGGATATTGACTCTTCTTTTTTCTAATGAGATGAATATTGACCTGATATTGTTGTATTTAACAATGAAAATAACAATTTTGCAAATTATTACAGATAGGGGAGTTATGATGAATAATAAAAATATTTTGTATCTTAGAACAGATATTTGTTCTCAACAAATATCTGTAGGAGGTTCGGTGGGACATACATTAGGAGTTATTGAAGGCTTATTGCAACAAAGATTTAAGATAATAGTTTTTTCTTCGCAAATGCAGGAAATTTTACAAGTATGGTTAGGCATCACCTATAATAATTTTTTTGTGATTCCATTATTTTTTTTTCGATGGAAATTCAATTATGTACGCTGGCGACTTGAATCATTGTTTTCAACATTTTTTTTCTTTATACAAGTGTTATATAAAACTCGAAATATCCATTTTATATATATCTATCAACGTTATAGCATTCTTAATTTTACAGGGGTGCTTTTGAGTTGGTATAAAAAAATACCGTTAATTCTTGAGTATAATGATTCTGAAGCTTATTGGTTTGATGTGCCAAAAAATGATGTGTGGTATCGCCGATGGTTTGCATTAAAAAAATTGTCATATTGGGTTGAAGATTTAAATATAACTCATGCACAGCGGATAGTGGTTGTTTCTCAGGCTCTTAAAGATGATCTTGCTGTGCGGGGAGTTGACCATACTAAAATTCTAGTGAATCCTAACGGTGTTGATGAAGCTTATTTTAAGCCCGAGAGTTTGATGGAAAAAAGAGAAAAAATAAGAGAGTTGTATAATTTGCACGATGCTTTTGTTTTTGGTTTTATTGGCACATTTGGCCATTGGCATGGCATAGAAGTTCTTGAATATATAATTCCTCTTATTTGTAGCAGTAATGATAAAGCCCGTTTTTTACTGGTTGGTGATGGATCACTTAAAGCTCATGCGCAAGAAGTATTGCAAGAATATGTGCGCCAAGGGAAAGTGCTATTTACAGGAAAAATTGCTCAAGATAGAGCTCCAGAATATCTTGCAGCGTGTGATGCATTTTTATGTCCAACACAGCCCAATGCGGATGGAACTCGTTTTTTTGGATCTCCTACAAAATTATTTGAATATATGAGCATGGCAAAGCCAGTTATTGCATCAGATCTAGAACAGCTGAGCGAGATAGTGTCGCCAGCTGCGCGAATAAGTAATGGTAACTTTTCTCAGATTATAGAAGAGGTAGGGATTTTAGTTGATCCGCTTGATTGGAACCAGTGGGTGCAAGCATGTTTAGGATGTATCCAATTGACGCAGAAAGAAAGAATTTTGCTGGGTGATAATGCACGAAAAAAAGTTTTACAACAATATACTTGGCGCAAGCATGTTGAGCGTATTATACAGCATTATAATATGGGCGGAGTGACTCAATGAATAAAGCTATAAAATTAAGTTGGTTTTTATTAGGTATAGTGGTTGTTTTAATATTATGTGAACTAGTGGGTATGCGCTTGTTGCGACAGTATAATTATTTTTTTAGAGCAGTTCCTTTGCAGGATATGTCTGGCCTTGACTATGTATTTCCTTATGAAACACCACAAAAAATAGGGCAGTTGTGTGGCGATACCTATCAAGATACGCTTAAAAACGTTATGAATTTTGTTTCCTGTGCAGTAGATAGAGGCAGTCCAACATCCGAACATGTAGGTGATTTTTTTGATCATGCAAAGTTAGGTGGAAGCTTGACCTGTAATGGCATGTCAGAACTGTATGTACATGCTTTGCGGTTACAAGGAATTAAAGCGCGAAAAATATTTGTTGTTAAAAATTTTGGTGACCCCTATCAATCTCATACGCTTGTTGAAATTTTTATAGATGGTAAGTGGCGTATTTTTGATCCAACATTTCATGCGAGTTTTGAAAAAAATGGTGAATTATTAGGAGCGCAAGATATAGCGCAAGCTTTAATAGATGGTTCATTTATTACTATTGCCCCCATTTTTTATGGTGAGGTTGTTTATCCTTATCGTTTACCATCGTATTACATGCATTGGTTATCTCTGTATAACAATGTTCTTTTTTTTCAGTATGGGAAATATTCTCCTTCTTGGATTGTTCGCAATACTATTGAATTTCCATTGCGTTATTGGAATGGACCTGTTTTGTATTATTTTTCTCAAGATGGCAACCCTAATAGATATTTTGAGCTGCTTGATACAATATATTTTTTAATTGTCTGTGTAATTCCTCTCAGCGTAGTATTTTATATATTTTTACTTATGCTGTGTCTCTTAGTTTGGTTTATTAAAAAAAGAAAAATCATATATAAAAAAGGGTGAATATGTTGCAAAAATCAGTATCTCAACAAATCATAAAAACATATGATTGTGGTTGTTTTTCACAAGATACATTTGTAGGGCACTATTTAAAAAAATCTGTTGTAAAAATTGATCTTGCTAAAGTGCAGGAATGTGTATTAGGCCATTCCGTTAAAGATCATATTGAGCGCATTGATCAGAATATTGTGATTTGTACAACGCCTTTTAATGTTGAATATATTCAAGTGGTTGAAGCGTGCCAGTATTCTTTGATTTCTACAGATGTTACTTTTGAACGTTATCATGATGATGCCATCGATCAGTTAGAATTTGATTCAGATTATTCAATTGTTTCAGGGAATACTTATACAAGTGTTAGTAAAGATAATCGTATTGCAGAAATAACAGCTGAATTGGCAAAGATGAGCTATTATGGGAAAAACAAAAAGATAAATTTTGAGGGTGTATATAATTTATATCAAGAGCGGTTAGCGCTGGCTTGGAATAAAGATACTATACAAATTTTTGCAGCAGTTGATTTTGTTGGGGCTCTTTCTGGATTTATATCTTTACGAGAAGATAAAGAGGAAATATATATTGATTTTCTTGCAGTTCATTCAAGTATACGAAGAAAAGGTATTGCTCAAGAATTGATCAAACGAGCTTGCTTTTATGCTCAAGAATTACAAAAAAATATATATGCAAGTGTTCAGGCAGAAAATATAGCATCAATTCGGTTGTATGAAAAAGCAGGATTTATTCAGAAAAATTTTAGCTTGGTGTACCACAAAGTTACGGAATAACGTTTAAAAATAAGAAAAAGGGAATGTTATTATGATAGCAGGAAGAATAGCAAATCTTTTAGCTACATTTTTGTCATATAAAAAATATGGAATTTTTTTGTTAAGAGAAAAAAATGGGGTTATTTCTGCATTAAATTGTTGTGATGATTTGGGTTTTTTTACCTATGTTCCAATGATTAGTAGTGCGCTTTCTATTGACCCTATCATTGGTTCAAAAATATTATTTTTTGGCATTATTGGGCTATTTTTTACCGTTGTTGGAATTTCATTTATTGTGCTATCAAGAACAATAAATGGGTACGGTGTAATTACACTTGGATTATATCGACTTATTGCCCCATTAAGACATCTTAATGATGTATATATAGCATACATATTACCTTTTTTAGCCATTCCTCTACTGCTTCTTGCTCTTGAAAAAAAACATAAAAAGTTGTTTTTAGTAAGTTTTTTTATTGCAGGTCTTACTGGTGGCATTGCTGATGTTATGCGTATTTATGCCTTTCTTCCTGTTATTGTTTTTTTTCTTATAATTTTAATCTTTAATAGTACGTTTCGTCGTTATAAAAAAATTCTTCCATTATTGGCTCTCATGTCAGGTTACGCGATTCCCTATGCACATTTTAAATATGTTATTCATAAGCGAGATACCTTTTTAGAACAAAGAAATGCAAAAGAAGAAGAAACTTCGAATATGCATGTTTTCTGGCATAATATGTATATAGGGTTCGGTTATTTAGCCAATAAACATGATATTACTTGGAATGATTCTTGTGGAGAAGCTCATGCACGTGAAGTTATTCCTGGTGTAGAAGTTGGCACACAAGCATATGAACGCACTATACGAAATTTGATTTTTAATCTTATAAAAACGGATCGTTATTTTGTTTTTATTACCTTATTTGCAAAGCTTGGAGCTGTGCTCTTTTTCTTTTTCTTATACTTAGGATTTTTAGGCTTATTTGCAGCATATTTTGTGCCTAAAGCATGGTATATAGAATTAGCATTTTTATGTTGTGCGGGGGTAGGGGCTTTGCCAGGTATTTTAACCTTGCCAGAAACAGCATATTTAATGGGATTTATTACGTGTACAGCTCTTTATACAATGTATAGCATCATTTATTTTTTGAATAATAATGGATTTGAACGAGTTAAAAAAAGTTATAAGAGCATTGTTAATACTATTAAAAGTACCGAGTAATGCATGTCAAAAAAACTTATTTCAATTGTTGTTCCAATTTTTAATGAAGAAGAAAATATTTTTGCTTTATATCAAGCATTACAATCTGTTTTTAAAGAGATTGCACTCTCATATAATTACGAGCTCATTTTAGTTGATGATGGCAGTAAAGATAAGTCTTGGCAGTTAATGAAAGAGCTTGCAGCGTTTAATTCTTGTATAAAAATACTTTCTTTTTCTCGTAATTTTGGACATCAAATGGCTCTTACTGCTGGATATGATGCTGCTCGTGGTGATGCAATTATTACCATAGATGCGGATTTGCAGGATCCTCCATCAGTTATACTTGCTATGATTAAAGAATGGCAAAAAGGTTTTTATATTGTGTATGCGCGTCGAATTACTCGTAAAGATAGTCTGCTTAAAAAATTTGTTGCCAATGTCTATTATCGTATTTTGCATCTTATAGCAGATGTTGCTATCCCCAGAAATGTTGGTGATTTTAGACTCATAGATCGGGCTGTTCTAAATGGCGTTCAAAGCATTAGAGAAACAACTTGTTATTGGCGTGGAATGATTGCATGGACAGGTTTTGCACACACATTTGTTGATTTTAAAAGAGAACAACGCGCAGGTGGAATTCCAGGATATACTTGGAAAAAAAGTTTTAAATTAGGCATCGATGGCATTACGGGTTTTTCATCATTTCCACTTGAAATAGCTGCATATGTTGGTTTTTTTGTAATTATTACCGGTAGTTTGATGTTGGCTTATATCACCTATGATGCAGTTATTAATGCTATTTATTATCCACTTTTTAAATGGCTAACAACGATAGTTTATATTTTTATGGGCGTTCAATTTTTATTGATGTGGTTAATTGGTGAGTATATTGGTCGTATTTATATGCAACAAAAGCAACGGCCATTGTATTTAATTAAAGAAGAAAAAGGTTTAGAGAAAAAAATACATGAAGATAATGCCTATTCGCCTAAAAATTCTGCAAGAGACATATGCTGCTCTTCAGCAGACAGGCCAAACACTTCTTCGTCAACTTTCGAATAGCAATTTTATTCCTGCAGAGTATCAATTTGGTGGTGATATTGGTTGTACCTATGGGATAACATGGTTGGCCCATACATTGAACTGTTCTTTAGATGTTGCGATTATTTATTTTTATACAGTTTTAGTTGGATTATCTTCTCTGATTGCCGTTACAGGTTTGTGGCTTTTTGCAAAAAAATGGCAAGCAAGAATAGTTTGTTGTGTTGGGGTTTTTATTTTAGCGTATGTTTCTTGGCTTTTAGGGGATGAATATATACTTAGTTTTTGTACAGTAGCATACATACCATTAGTGCTGTATCTCTTTGAGAAAAAGAGTAATTTTGTACTTGGGCTAGCACTTTTTGCTTTTGGATTTATTGTTGTTTATGCAAATTTTTGTAGAATTCATACCGGTACTTTATTAGTGCTGGTTATTGCAATGCGTCTTTTTTTATATAAACAGAAAAAACGTTTAAAAGCTTTATTAGGAACTATTTTTTTAATTGGTTTTATGATTGCACAGTATTCAATTACATCACTTTTTTTGGCACGTAATACGTATCTTTTAAAGCACGATTATACTGTTCAAACAACTGGTCATAAACATACTTTTTGGCATAATGTTTATCCTGGATTAGGATTTATAGAAAATGATAAAAATCTTTATTTTGCTGATGCATGTTCAGCTGAAAAAGTTAAAAGTATTAATCCCGAAGCTCAGTATTTGTCTGCACCATATAATACTATTTTAATGCATGAAGTTATGTTTCTTTGTGGACAATCACCTCATTTTGTTTTGCGAGTTTTTTTTGCAAAGTTGGGGGTGTTATTTTACTACTTATTACTGTGTCTGCTACCAGCAGTATGGGCGCTTTGTTTGCCCTATATGCCACTCAGAATACATGCATGTTATTGGGTAGCTATGGTATGGGGTGCATTGCCAGGCCTTCTTACTATTCCTAATGCGCTCTATATTCTTGGTTTTCTTGCAAGTGCATGGCTCTATGGTTTTCATGCAATGGTATATGCATTAAATAATCAAACATTCAGTTTTTCTTTTTATCGTATTAAAACGTTTTTTTTACAATTGTTCCATACAGCCCGCCAAATGGAATGGCAGTAAGCCATGCTTCAAGCGGCCTTAAAAAACGTAAAAAGTGTGGAAAAAAGCAATAAAAAATAGTTTCTTTATAGGTAAAATTCTGAGTTATTTTTTTTGTATACCATGGGGTGAGCATTGTTGCATTTTGATCAATAGGATTGCGATTGAAGATATAACGCGTTCCTGGATTGATGGGGTTGAGTTCAAAAATTATTAAGAAACCTCCTGGCTTAAGTACACGCATGCATTCTTGGATATAATGAGTATGCATATCAAAGGGGATATGATGAAGCACTCCAGCTGTATAGATAACTTCAAAGCTTGCATCTTTAAAGGGGATAGTTTCCGATGAAGTGTTAAAAGATATTAAAGAATAATTTTCTTGCGCGGTTGTGATGCTTTCAGGTGAAGGGTCAACGCCAAAAATGGATGTTTCAGGAAATATTTTTTTTACCTCATAGGTCATAGCGCCATCGCCGCACCCAAAATCTAAAATAGAGTTTGGATGTTTTATGTGATAACGTGCCAACCATTCTTGCAACTTTTGTGCTTTGAGTTGATTAAAGTAAGCAGTTGATTCACCTGTTGGAGCGCAGTGCTTATCAAGATTTTTTCGGTAATGTTCTATATAACTATCAAATTCAGTTAGCGTGGGTTTTTTATTTTTGTGCAATTGTTGCATAGAGACCTCCGAATGGTAGTTTTGTAAGCCATTTTTCTATAGGGCGTAAGAACCTTAAAAATTTAGGAAAGAAGCAATAAAAAATAGTTTCGCGATACATAGTTTGAGTTATTTTTTTCGCATACCATGGAGTGAGCATTTTAGCATTTGTTTCCATGGGATGGCCAATAAAAATAAACTGTGTGCCAAGATTTAAAGGATTGAGTTCAAAGAGTACTAGCAGGCCTCCTTGGCGTAGCAGGCGGTAGAGTTCTTTAAAGTAATCAGCATGTTCATTGAATGGAATATGATGAAACACTCCAGCGCAGTAAATAACGTCAAACATGTTGGATTCAAAAAAGGAGAGCGTTGTACCTCCTGATGTGTAAAAAAAACCAGTAGGAACAGTTTTTTTAGCAAGATCGATACTTTCTGATGAAGGATCCACGCCGTAGAGTGAGGTATTGGGGAATAGTTTTTTTACTTCAAGTGTCATAGCGCCATCACCGCATCCAAAATCAAGAATTTTATTTGGTATGTAAGGAAGATGTTTTTGTACCCATTCTTGTAGTTTTTGTGCTTTGAGTTGCGCAAAGTACAAACTGTTTTCTCCCGTTGGCCCAAGATACTTTGTTTGCTCAGCTCTGTAGCTATTTGCAAATTTATCAAATTCAGGATTCATCATTGTTAAGCTCCTTTTATTTCTCACATTTGATGTTATGTTACTATCAAAGATTTGTTTTTTTTGGTCAAGAAAAATCATATTTAATTACGTTTTGCCCCTCGATACAATTTGTGCTTATACTAAGCTCAAATCACTCGGGGTGAGCGCAGAAGAGAAAATTGTTTATAAAACCCGCTCATGTCGAGTGTTTTTCAAGACTTTTTAAAGAATTGAAAAATATATCGAAACAAGCGAATGTTGCTGTAAAGCGAATGTTTATGAAGAAAATATCAATTGTTATTCCCATGTATAACGAAGAAGCTAATATTTTTTCGATGTATAGTCGTTTGTGCCTTATTACAAAATCTCTTCCTGATTATATTTTTGAATTTATTTGTATTAACGATGGAAGTCGTGATGCTACATGGCAATGTATTCAAACAATTGCCTTGCAGGATGATCGGGTAAAAGGAATTTCTTTCTCACGCAATTTTGGTGTGCAAATGGCACTTACAGCAGGGCATGATCATGCAACAGGAGATGCAATTATTACGATAGATGCTGATTTGCAAGATCCGCCAGAACTTATTACTGACATGATCAAGGCATGGGAAGAAGGGCATTATATTGTCTATGCGCGGCGTATGAGTAGAAATGATGGTTTTCTAAAAGATCTAACAGCATCATTGTATTATAAATTATTAACAGCTGTTGCAGATGTTCCTATTCCAGAAAATGTTGGTGATTTTCGTCTGATTGATCGTGCAGTGCTTAATCAAATTAATACCTGTAGAGAACGGTATCGTTATTGGCGAGGTATGGTTGCATGGACAGGATTTAAACATACTTTTGTGTATTTCACTCGGCCAGAACGTGTTGCAGGTCAAACGGGATATACCTGGCTTAAATTATTAAAATTGGCATTTGATGGCATTACCAGTTTTTCTATGTTTCCTCTTAAACTTGCGGCATATAGTGGTGTTTTTGTTATTGCTACTGGCATGTGCATGTTTGTTTATATCTCATGCGATGCATTTTTATTTGGAGCGCGCTATCCACTTTTTAAGTGGTTGGTAACAATAATTTATATTTTTATGGGCGTGCAGTTTCTTTTAATGTGGCTGCTTGGTGAATATATAGGCCGTATGCATGATGAACAAAAGCAACGGCCCTTATATATTATTGAAAAGATGTGTGGGGCTCAAGTTGTTAAAGAGCCGCTGTCGACTCATTCTTTACCTCAGAATAACGAAATAAATGTTTTTCATTAAAACTATAAATGGGAAATTGAGAGCAAAGTTTTTTGATTGTTGTGGTTAGAGATTGCAGCACTTTGTTATTATTTCTATTCTTGAGTGCTTCATCAATAAGATTTGCAATCAGTCGAGCTTCTGTTTCTTTGCATCCACGTGTTGTTATTGCAGGCGTGCCTACTCGTATGCCGCTTGTGATCATTGGTTTTTCTGGATCAAAGGGGATGCAATTTCTATTGAGTGTTATTCCAATGGTGCCCAGAAGTTCTTCGGCATCTTTGCCCGTGATATTTTTTGAACGAAGATCAAGTGCCATAAGATGGTTTTTAGTTGAACCAGAAACAATGCGGTAGCCAAGTTTGGTAAATTCATCCGCCATAGCTTGGGCATTTTTAATAATTTGTTGTTGATATTCTTTAAAGTCAGGTTGGAGTGCATAATGGAAACCAACTGCTTTTGCTGCAATATGGTGCATTAAAGGTCCGCCCTGAATTCCTGGCATAATTGCTTTATCAATCATTGCGGCATGTTCTTTTTTACACATTATCAGTCCGCCACGTGGTCCACGGAGTGTTTTATGTGTTGTGCTGGTAACAAAATCTGCATGAGGGAAAGGGCTTGGATGGAGTCCTACAGCAACAAGGCCTGCAATATGTGCAATGTCTGCCATAAGGTAAGCTCCAACTGACTTTGCTATGGTTGCAAAACGTTCAAAGTCTATAATTTGTGAGTAAGCAGATGCTCCACAGACAATAATTTTTGGTGTATGTTCTAGTGCTAGTTTTTGAATTTCATCATAATCGAGCGCTTCGGTTTCTTTATTAACGCCATAGTTGACCGTTTTATAAAAAACACCAGAAAAGTTGATAGGATACCCATGAGTTAAGTGGCCACCTGCTGCAAGGTTCATTCCCAAAATAGTATCACCTGGCTTGAGTGCTGCAAAATAGACACCCATATTGGCTTGTGAACCTGAATGGGGTTGAACGTTGGCATGTTCAGCGCCAAAAAGTTGTTGACATCGGTCCCGTGCAATATTTTCAGCGGTATCTACAAAGGTACATCCACCATAATACCGTTTTTCTGGGTAGCCTTCGGCATATTTATTAGTCATAACCGATCCGGTTGCTTCCATAACAGCGGGCCAGGTGTAATTTTCTGAGGCAATAAGGTCGATAGTAAATTCAAGCCTATTTTTTTCATGCTCTATTGCCGCGTTAATAAGAGGGTCGACGGTTTCTAGTTTTTGGTTCATGCCAGGCTCCTTTCTTTTGGGTTTGATTGACCTTGTATAACCTACTGAAAACTTTGACTTTGTGAAGTAAAAAAAGGCTTGATTTGCTTTTTGTAACTAGGTATTTATAATGATCTCATCGATGTTTTCCTATAAAGTCTTTATATTTTGAGGGAGTCCCATGATCTCAGCCACAGACCTTCGTAAAGGTACAAAAATTTTGTTTAGAGACGAACCACATATGGTTCTTGATTACCACCACATTAAAATGGGACGTGGCGGGGCAATTGTTCGGATTAAAATAAAAAACTTAATTACCGGTTCTTCTTTTGAAGAAACATTCCGTTCAGCTGAAAAATTTGACAATGCTGATCTTGAGCGCAAAGAAATGCAATATCTCTATGCAGATGGCGATCTTTATAACTTTATGGATCAAGAATCATATGAACAAGTTTCTTTGGATAAAGGAAATTTGGAAGATGTTATTGATTACCTTAAAGAACAAGAAATTTACAGCGTTCTGTATTTCAAAGACAGACCTATTGGTGTAACACCCCCTCTCTTTATGGTTTTGACTATCACCGAAACAACTCCTGGTGTACGTGGTGACACAGCACAAGGTGGAGCAACTAAGCTTGCAGCACTCGAAACTGGCTTAAAGCTACAAGTTCCTTTGTTTGTTAACGAAGGTGATAAGATTCGTATTGATACTCGTACCGGCATCTACATCGAACGTGTTTAATTATTAAAGAGGTTTATAAATCTATATGACTGTAACTCCAGCTATTTCTCGCCGTGATTTTCGATCTTTAATATTTCATTTTTTGTATGCAATGGAATCTTATGATTACACCATTTCGCTACAAGAACTTATCACTACCTATAATCGAGAATTTGATCTAGATATTCCGCTTGATGGTGAAATTTTTACAACGGTTAATGCTGTTGTAAATTTACGAGCTGAGCTTGATAAAAAGATTGAACCTCTTCTTGATAATTGGCGTATCGAACGTTTAGGTACCTGTACCTTACTTGTTTTACGACTTGCAATTTGGGAATTTCTCTACACAGACACCCCTTCAACCATTATTATTAACGAAGGTATTGAGCTTGCAAAATGTTTTTCTGAGCGCGATGCTTATAAGTTTGTTAATGGCATTTTAGATGAAGGTGCAAAAAAACTCAGATAAAAGTTTATTCAGCATAATATGGCTTTTCAAGTTGAGCAATCGATAATGAAAGGCCATTTTTTTTGAGTACATATTTTTCAAGTAGTGGATTGATTTTTTCTATATCACCACTAACAACAAAGCGTATTTTTTGGCTTTCAATGTTCTTATTGTCAAAAGCATGTGGTATCTGTTTTTTTATAGCAGATGCGCCACTGATCAGTGTTATTCCTGGTAAATATTTTTGAATTTGTTGCTCTATAAAAGGGTAGTGTGTGCAGCCTAAAATGACGGTATCAATATCTGAAATCCTCATTTTTTCTGAATAGAGGCGTACTACTGCATCAACTTCTTGCGATGATTTATTGTTTTCTATAAGTGGCACAAAAAGAGGGCATGGTTGTTCAATCACTTCTACATTCAAATTTTGATTATGAAGCAATTTTTTATGCATACCTGTAGATATTGATCTTTCAGTTGCCATAATTCCAATACGGCCATTTTTGGTTGTGGCAAGGGCATCATCTGTTGTCATGGGAAGTGGGTCGATGAATGTAATTTCTGGGAATTTTTTTTTAAGAGCATTGAGTGATGTTGCCGCAGAAGTATGACATGCAATAACAATGGTTGTGATACCATAATCTTTTAAGTAATGGGTTATCTTTTCTGCGCGTTGTATAAGAAATTCAGCTGTTTTTTCACCATAAGGTAGGTATGCAGTGTCAGCAATATACACAAATTCTGTAATGGGAAGTGTAAGAAGTTCATTCAGGATTGAGACGCCCCCGATTCCTGAATCGAAAAGGCCAATTTTGGAAGGACAATTTTGGAGTAATAAATGAAGTTCTTTTGCCATGTCTGCTTTCTGTAATGCACATAAGTATTTGTTCTGTGAATCGTTTGTCTATTGCTAGATCTTTTTCTCTGGTGCTATCAAGGATAACTATTGCTTTTTTTTTATCAAAAAAATGTATCAGTAAAGGCTTTTTCTGATTTTTAATAAGCTTACTAATATGTGGAAGATGTTGAGCAATAAGGGGTTGTCTCATTTGCATATGTGTTGGGCAAAGTCCATTGCATTGAACTTGAATATTAAAAATTCGCTCATGTTCGGGAAAAACTCTCTGAAATATCTGCATTACTGGTTGTATGCGGTCTCCGTAAGAAAAGAGATTGTACAGATATTTAATATGTGACATATCAGGTAGGTATGATTTTGTACAAATAGGCGTTCCTAGTGTGAACAGTGATTCCATATAAAGGGGACTTTTTTCTTTAGCAAGTTGATGAGCTGCAAGTATTAAAACGTTTCCACCATGACTATGGCCAACTCCATGGAGCCGATCTCCTGGTTGCATAATAGTTTTGATAAAGCGAGCTGCTGCAATTCCGGCTTCTTCTCGTGCTGTATCTGAATTTTTACCTGACCAATTAATTTCATAAATATGTGCGTGAGGGGCAATATGTTGCTTAAGAGTAGTATAAAAATCACCGCCTGGTTTTGACCATGCGCTGTTTTTTGCAAAGGTGCCATGAGCAATAATCCAAATTTCTTGGGCTGCACGAGTAGCTGCGGCTGAAGAGAGTGGGAAAAAAAGGCAAAGAAAAAGGGGAAGGAGATGTTTTGAAAAATTTCTTTTTATATACATGCTCTTTCCCCTTATTTTATTTCTTTAAATCATTAAAGATTTGGGAAGAAATATGCTATTTCGCGAGCAGCGCTTGCTTCGGAATCAGATCCGTGAGAAGCGTTATTGCCCTTTGAAGTACCGAAAAGCTTACGGATAGTACCTTCATCTGCAAGCAGAGGATCGGTAGCGCCCATAAGATCGCGCCATGCTTTGATAGCGCCTTCTTTTTCGAGAACCATAACTACAACATCGCCAGAAATCATGAAGTCAACAAGTTCAGCAAAAAAGCCACGGCCATTATGCTCAGCATAAAAACCTTCAGCTTCGTTACGTGTTAATTGTGTTTTCATGCTCTTAACAATAGAAAAACCATGGTCTTTGATCTGTTGAATAATTGCTTCTGTGTGTCCAGCTGCAACAGCATCAGGTTTGATAATTGCGAGTGTTCTTTCCATGAGTTTCCTTTATTTAGAGTCGTCTGACTTACGTGCTGCAGCTGCTTTTTCTAACTCCATTTGAAGTTGAGATTTAGGCTTTGCTACATGTTCAACGTAAGAAGATTCTTCTTTTACATGTTGTTTAGGTGCGCGTTTTTCTTCTTTAGGGGCATCAGCAGTAAGTTTTGTGCTTAAACCAAGTTTATGCTCATCTTTGCTTACTTTGATAACTCTAAATTGGTGCTTTTCGCCAACTTTGTAAACATCTTCAATTTTCTTGTCTTCTTTTTTCAAGTCGCCAAGTTCAGAGATATGAACAAGTCCTTCGATGCCACCAGAAAGTTTAACGAAAATACCAAAATTGGTAATACGAGAAACTTCACCTTCAATAACGTCATTTACTTTGTAAACAGATTCAATACCTTCCCATGGGTTTTCTGTTAATTGCTTAACGCCCAATGAGATTTTCTTGTTTTCAACATCTACACCAAGAACGATAGCTTCAATAGCTTCGCCTTTTTTGAAAACGTCGCCTGGATGTTCAATGTGTTCAGTCCAAGAAAGGTCAGAAACGTGTACAAGTCCATCAATACCTGGCTTAAGAAGAACGAACATTCCAAAGTCAGTGATATTGCTGATAGTACCTTTAACTTTTTGTCCTGGCTTAAATTCTTCTGCAACAGATTCCCATGGATTCTTGTCGAGGTGTTTAATGCTCAAAGACATACGGCGATTTTCTTTATCCAAAGAAATAACAAGAGCTTCAACTTCATCACCAATCTTAAAGTGTTTCTTTAAGTCAGTAATACGGTCGGTCCATGAAATTTCTGAAATATGGATAAGACCTTCAACGCCTTTTTGAACTTCAACAAAAAGACCGTAGTCAGTAATGCTAGAAACTCTGCCTTTGATACGAGAACCGTCATGGATGTTTGCTGCAATAGCTTCCCATGGGTTTTCGTTCAATTGTTTCATGCCAAGAGAAATCTTTTCATTGTCTTTATCAAATGAAAGAACTTTAACGGTAACATTGTCACCAATTCTTACAATTTCGCTTGGGTGAGAAATGCGGCCCCATGTCATATCAGTGATATGAAGAAGTCCATCAACTCCGCCAATGTCAATAAACACACCGTAGTTAGTAATATTTTTTACTTGTCCTTGGATGATTTGACCTTCTTCTAGTGTATCAAGTACGCGTTTGCGAACTTCTGCACGAGCATCGGTCAAGTGTTTACGACGAGAAATGATAACATTTCCACGTTTTTTATTTACTTTGATAATGTTTGCAGTAACCATTTGGCCAACATATTGGTCAAAATTAGTTACGCGTTGAACGTCAACTTGTGATCCTGGTAAGAATGCTGGGATACCAATGTCAACAGATAAGCCACCCTTAACTTTGTGGGTAACCATACCTTCAACAGGCTTTTCTTCTTCAAATAATTTAATGATACTATCCCAAGCTTTAAGAGCTTTTGCTTTTTCATAAGAAAGAGTCAAAGATCCGTCTGAGCTTTCGAGTTGATCAAGAATTACTTCCAAAGTATCGCCAACAGTAAGTTTTTTGATTTCGTAGTTAGAGAATTCAAAACGAGGAATTAAGCCTTCAGCTTTGTATCCAATATCAACAAGAACACCATCATTATTGATATCTACAATCTTACTTTGAACGATTTTGCCTGGACGGCATGCAGCAAAAAAACCTTCATACAAACCTGAAAGTTCTGTGAGCTGTTCACTGTTAAGCTCAATGTCGTCTTCTACCTCGTTAATATTAACTCTGGCAAACTGACTTGGCTTTATCAGCTCTTTTGACATATATACTCCTGGAGTTTTGCCCGAGCTTACTAGAACGTAAACTGCGGGGTTACATAGGGTTTAAAAATAATTACAACAAGATTTTATAGTAGCAGATTATGAATTTTTTACAATGCAGAATATAAGCTAATCTACGGGCTTATATTCCTTAAGTACGTAAAAAGAGGCGCTATTGAAAGCGCCTCTTTTTAGAAAAAATTCTTAGAAACCTATTTGTTATGCAGCAGCAAGTATTTTTTGAGCTTTATCAAGAATACGAGCATTAACACCCTTGCTTTTGAGTATTTCAAGAGCAACATTTTGATTTGCGGCGCCATATTCAACTTTAAATGGATAGGTAAATGTTCCATCGTCATAACGGATTACACGTACTTGATAGTTGATAAACAGTGGCGTATCAAATTCTAGTTTCTTGAGCATGTCAAAGTGACTTGCAAGAAGAAGAATGCTATTTGGTGTTGAGCCAAGTTCTTCAGCAACGGCATAACTTGCAGCTTCACCTTCTCGTGGAGATGTTCCGCTGAACATTTCATCCATAATGCAAAGGCTGAATTGATTTTTATCTAGATGTTCAACAATATCAAGAAGTTCTTGTGCTCGTTCAACTTCTGACATAAAGAGTGATTTACCAGAAGCGGTGTCATCAGTAATGTTCATATAGGTAATAATTTTTGAAAATGGTGTAAACGTAAGTTTATTAGCAGAAACAATTCCCAATGTTTGCCCTAAAATAATGGCAACATTAAGCCCTTTCATAAAGGTTGATTTGCCACCAGCATTTGGTCCAGAGATAAGTGCATTTTTACGTGTATCGGGTCCAAGATTGATAGAATTTTTTACAATACGAGCATTGGTGTTGAGCATAACCAAAGGATTCCACATTTCTTCAAGCATTAAAGATGGAGCTGTTTGGTTGGTGCGATACTCTGCAAATGTATAAGGAGTATCGGTATTTTCATATTCCTTCATGAGTTGTGCACATGAATTGAATGCATCAAGTTCACCAGTTGCATGAAGTATAAGTGCAAATTCATCTTTTACTTCTGTCATAAGTTTGTATGCAGCAAGTACTCGGCCTTTGTGGCAGAAATAAGAAGGAGATCCTGTAAATGTATTGGTCAGTAATAGGTTAATAAGTTGATGCATTTTTGAGCTATAACGTGTATTTGTTTTATCAAATAATGCATGAATATCATTTGCATGGATCAAACGGTTATTAATTTCTGGGTTTTTTGTAAGCACAATAGAAAGATCTTTGAATGCACGTACAACATGTGCAACTTCAAGTAACTGTGCATGTAAATAATTGGTTAGTGCATTATTCTCTTTTTCATCAGCGTAGGCGCTATAGGTCAGCCATGATTGCAAGCCAGTTACATAAGCAAGGGGAATGAATGTTAGTAGTGCTTCTCGTTTTAATGATTTTGATGCTTGAGAATCTAAAAGAATCTTCAACATCAATGAGTAATGATTTGCTATAGGAGCAGAGAATATCGCTTTAATTTCGAGATCTTTTATTTTCTGTACATCTTCAGGGTTGTTAGATTCAAGATTTATATTTTCAGATGGTTTTTTAACTCTATAGAGATACAATGTGTCTTTATCATACAGCTGTCCGTTTGAGTTATCAAAAGTTTGTGTTGGTATGGGTGAAAGCATAGAGAGTGCATTAGCAAAACCTTCATCTTTAGACTTTTTTATAATGTCTGTAGTTGCTTCAAGATAGTTTCTTTTTTGTTGCTCAAGATTACAATAATGGTCATTTATGATATTACCTTTTTTATAATATTCATCATAATTTATTTGAGAATTACAGTAAGCACGTCTATTTTTGGAATCTAATTCTGATAGTGTATCTTGTTCATTTTGCAACTCTTTGATTTTTTGGTCGTCTTTATGGTCTTTAAGGTATGTTTCATAATTTTGATCATATGCAAAACCATAGGTTCCTTTTTTATCGGACCCATAACTTAAAGGCAGACTTTTATAGACCACAGCAAATGCGCAAGCTGGTAAGGCTACAATTTTACCTACATTTTTTACTCTGTGTAAAACTTGTGCGCATTCAAGAGCAGCAGGGCTAGTATTGTATGAGGTAAAGATGCGAGAAATTGGATTTTTAGCTGAAACGTAATAAGCATTAATTGTTTTTTGATTAAATTCTGTTTCTGGTTCAAAAAAGCCAAGTAAAGAAGGAGTATGCTTCCCAATGATGTTTAAAGAATCTTGCAATTTTTTGCCATCTTTTTTGTCATTCATAGTAAGAGTTTTAAGTTCTTGTATAAGTTGTTGTCGTTGGAGCATTACCTCAATTGATGATGTTGGCTCTGTAAGTATTCGAGCAAGAAGAAAATCTCCGCATGGAGTTTGTGTTCTTTTGATTTGTGACAAAATAGAAAATTTAAGATTATGAGTACCTGTTAAAAGTTCAAGATCGCTCCAAACTTTTTCATTAAAAATAGTAGATGTTTCGAGTGGAAAAAATTTTTGTAGTAAATTAGAAAGTATTAAGGTCACTTGGTAGTTGTTGAGTGGTTCTCGTACCAAGCTCAATTCTTTTCTTTTAGCTTTAATTTCTTCTTCAGTTTCTACCTGTATTTTTGGAGCTTCGCAGGTTTTTAAAAGTTCCTGGCCTAAATCTTGATACAGAGTGCTTTTTGTGTTAACTGACAGTATAATCATGTATAATATTAATAATTGTTTTTTCATATAAGTTCCATTTAAACTATTTCTATATATCATTCTGTTTGTAATATTATCGATAATATCCTATTTTGTCAAGCACATGGGGGCAAGCGAGATTATTAAGCTGAGTTAAGAAATTAAAGCTAAGAAAGCCCTGGTTTACCAGGGCTTTCTTTTTTCTCTGTATAAATTAATTACTGAGCAATAATTATCGCCGTATTAGGAAGTGTTTTTATTGTTTCTTGTATTTTGTCTGTAAGTGGTTTTGCTTGAGTTTTTGTTCCATCAATAAAAATGCAATTGAGTTTGTTGTGGTTATCATGTGTGCACATATCAATAATGTTATCAGCTTGGGCAATTGCTAGCTGTGGATTGCTAAGTGCTTGCATTAACATTGCAATGTTAGCAAATGAAATGAGCTTCATACTGTGTGCAGGTGCAATGCCTAGTGTGCTTGCCATAATAATTGCAAGGGCAGTTGTTTGGAGTGCTTCTTTGCTATCTACTAGAGCAATATTATGGGGTGTTTCTTTAAGTGTTATTGTTTTTTCGTGGATTGGTAGTGATGCATTGATTGGATTCCACATTTTTTCTATATGAAGTTGTGGATGGAGATACCCATCATGTAATTTAAGCGTTTTTGGATAGTCCACAAATACAAAGTGTTGTGCGTTGTTCTTATATTCATCATAAAGTTTTGTGCACGAAAGTAGCGCATCAATTTCGCCAAGCGCTTGCATTACTGGTGTCCATTCATTGAGGCCATCTTTCATTAATTTGTAAGCAGCAATAACGCGCCCTTGTTGTGAGAACCATGATGGCTCACCAGTAAAGGTATTGGTTAAAAGTAAGCCAATTAAGTAGCGCATATTGTCTGATATGTCGGTTGATTTTGCATCAAAGAGACCTTGAATATATTTGCTATTGCTAAGATTTTTTGCAAGGCCAGGTCTTTTGATAAGGATGGTATTAAGTTCTTTAAGTTGGCGTGCAATGTAACCAATATCAATCAGTTGGCTATGCATGTAATTAAGAAGCTGGGTGTTTGTTTTTTCTCGTTTTTCAATTTTGTTTGGGTAATACGTGGCAAAATCCCAGGTGCTTTTAAGCCTGTCTCCAATATTTTCAATAATACTATCATCATTACCAGCGCCACCAGTAATACCGGTAAATGTTGCAGCAGCTACTTGTGCTTTTTTTAAAGGAGAAAGATTTTGTAATTTTTCTTTTAAATGAGGATCATTAAGGATAGTTTCAGTGATATTAATTTTTTGTTCTTCAGGTCCTTTACTTGGATTTGCACCAGGAATAAGTTGTTCTCCCTTTTGGAGAGGGTTGCCAGTTTCATCGGTAAGTTGCTCAGAACGTAATGCATCATAGAGTTCAGGTTTATTTTCTTTAATATAGTTTTGTTGATTAGCAGAGAGCGTATCAAATTTAGTGGCTGTTCGCGTTGACGTGATTCCAGAAAGTACACCAAATGCAGCAGTACCAGCGAGTAGAGATGTAGGATCAGCAACATAGTTATAAGCCTTTCCCAATGCTTGTGCAGCGCCATAGGCTGCAAGAGCAACATATGCAGGAGATTTAAGGCGCTCTGTTGTATAAACTAAATTTTGACCAATTGCGCTTGTGTTTAATTTAGTAAGACCTAAAAGGCTTGACCAGCTATTTTCGCTGAAATAATAGGTTTGATCTATTGCATGTTCAATATTTGGATCGGGATTGAAAAAGTTAAAGTAAGCGTGTTCGTGCCCTTTAATAATTTTAAGTATTTGAGTAAAAGAAACATCAAGATCTTTGTTTTTTTCTAAAAACTTCATCATGTCTTGTCGCTGTGTAAGGTTTTTATTTGATTCTGGGGTTATTAGCCATTGTGTTAACATACTTGCGCCAAAAGGGGTAAGGGTGCGGTCAATGGCATCAAATAATGAGATGGCATTGCTTCCACGGGTTAAAAGGCTTGTTTCTGTCCAGAGTTCATAGGGTAAAAATTTGTCATTACCATGAGTTTGTAAAAAGTTTTTTAAAGTAAAGTAATGTTTTGCGGGAAGTAGTAACGGTTCTTTAACTAAGTTTGTTTTATCTATTTGATCAAAATCGGCTTTGGCTTTTTGTTGATCTTGGTAAGAAGGCATGCGATGTTGGGCAACTATTTTATAAAAATCATTAGAATCAACACTAAAAAAAAGAACAATAGGTAAACCGAGCATAAGCTTGGCTATGTTCGTAAACTTTTTCATATACAACCCTTTTTTACTACATGTTTTTAAGCGTTTCATTACTAATTGTAATAATTATAAAGCATTGAAAGCAAGAGTTATCAGTAGAAGGTATAAAAAAAGCCCCGGATAAACCGAGGCTTTTAGCTTATAAGAAAGTTGTGATGCTGAGTTATGCAGTTTGAGCAGCTAGAATGTCTTGAGCTTCATCAAGGATAGATGTATTGAATCCTTGTTGTTTAAGAAGATCAATAGCTACATTTTGATCGGCAGCGCCTTCTTCTAGCTTAAATGGATAACTAAATGTTCCATTTGCATGTCTAATTACACGAACTTGATAGTTTTTAAAATGAGGACTTTCAACTTCAAGTGCTTTTAGCATTTGGAAATGGCTTGCAAGGAGCATGATACTGTTGCCTAAAGAACCAAGCTTTTTAGCAACAGCATAACTTGCAGCTTCGCCTTCTTTTGGAGATGTTCCGCTGAACATTTCATCCATAATAGAGAAACTGAATCCTTTTGAACCAAGGTTAATTACCGAGCTGAGTAGTTTTTGTGCGCGTTCAACTTCTGCTTTAAAGAGTGATTTTCCTGCTGCTGTATCATCGGTAATATTCATATAGGTGTTGATTTTTGCAAAAGGAGTAAATGCAAGGTTTGAAACTGGAGCCATACCGATTGTTTGTCCAAGAATAATGCTAATACTTGTTCCTTTAAGAAAAGTAGATTTACCGCCTGCATTTGGGCCGGTTAGAATTATGTTTTGTCTTTGATCAGCACCTAACTTAATTGAATTGGTAACAATTTTTGTTGTGGTTGTTTGTGTATTAACCAGTGGATTCCACATGCCTTCAATAACTACGCATGGTTTGTTTGCAACAATATATTGAGCAAATGAATAAGGTGTTTGAGTCCCTGTATGTTCTGTGTAAAGTGTTGCAAAAGCAAGGTATGCATCAATTTCACCAGCAGCATGGAGTGCAGCAGCAAATTCAGTTTTTATTTCATTCATAAGTGCATGCGCAGCAAGTACACGGCCTTTAAGTGAGAAATATGAAGGAGCAGATTTAAAGGTGTTTGTAAGAAGAAGAGCAATAAGTTTATGCATCTTTTCTGAAACATGGTTATTTTTTGTAGTAAATAATGCATGTAAATCTTGTGCATGGACTAAGTTTGTTTTAAGTTTTGGATTGCTTTGTACGAGCTTATCAAGCGCTTGTAATGCTTGTACCATATCAGCAATACCGTTAAGTTCTGCGTGGAGGTAATTAGTAAGATCGTTGGTTTGTTTTTCTGCTCTATATGCGTTTAGTATAGCTTTGATTTGTTGATAATTTATGTATGCAGGAAGTGCAGCTTTGTAAATATCTTTCCTTTCAAATGTTCTTGTTTTAATGGCGTTTACAAGATCAGAAGGTACAAAAAATTCTTTAATACCATGGAGGCCTGTCATCTTTTTACTGCCA
>CAIQNR010000034.1 GCA_903873255.1 uncultured bacterium
CTGGTTTCCAGAATGGCGATATGATTGTACTTGCAGGGCGACCTTCTATGGGTAAGACAATTATTGGTCTTAATGTTGCTGTGCATGCGGCAATTAATGGTGCATCAGTTGGCTTTTTTTCTCTTGAAATGTCTGGTGAACAACTTACTAATCGTTTGTTATCTTCTGAATCACAAATCCCCCATCAAGCAATCCGTAATGGTACTATTACCTCAGATGAATGGTTAGATTTAACTAAAGTTGCAGCAAAGTTAGCAGAAGCAAAGCTTTTTATTGATGACACAGCGGGCTTGGATATTATGTCGCTCCGTGCAAAAGCTCGTAAATTAAAATCGCAACATGATGTGCATTTAATAGTAATCGATTATTTACAGCTACTCAGTGGTGGTAAAAAGCACGAAAATAGACATCAAGAAGTTTCTGAGATATCACGGGCACTAAAAGCACTTGCAAAAGAGCTAAATATTCCGATTGTAGCACTTTCACAGCTTTCTCGTGCGGTTGATAGCCGTATGGATAAACGACCAATGCTTTCCGATTTAAGAGAGTCGGGAGCTATTGAACAAGATGCTGACGTTATTATGTTTATGTATCGTGATATTGTGTATAATCCTGATACAGAAAATCCAGCATCGGCGGAGCTTATTATAGGTAAACAAAGAAACGGTCCAACTGGCACTGTGCATTTACAATATTTACGTGACATTATGAAGTTTGAAGATGCTCCAACGATGTATTAACGGGCGGTAAAAGATCAAAAATAAAAAAGGAGATCTGAGTGGTAATGCTTGGCGTTGATCCAGGATTTCAGTTTGCAGGGTATGGTGTAATTAAAAAAGAAGGTGGAAAAACGGTAGCTATCGATTATGGCTACCTTAAACTTCCACCAACACGTACCCTTTCTGTTCGTACTGAAATGTTCTATAACTTTTTTCGTGATAAAATTATTACTCATTCAGTTACTCATCTTTCTTTGGAAACACCCTTTTTAGGTAAAAATGCACAGAATTTTTTAAAGCTTGGTTATTTGCGTGGTATTTTATATCTCCTTGCAAGTCAATATAAGTTAGAGCTTTTTGAGTTTGCGCCACGAGAGGTAAAAGCAGCCGTTACAGGTTATGGTGGTGCAAGTAAAGAACAAGTTGCGCGAGTAGTTGGGCAGCTATTTCCGACCCTTGCAAAGCAAGATAAGCATGATGTTACCGATGCGCTTGCAGTAACGCTGTGTGGAGTGTGGCAGAATAGTAGTTTACTTGCGCAGTTACGTTAATTTTATTCCTATTTTCAAACGATAAATCTTTTTCTTTATAAAAACTCTTGTATTTTCTCTTTTGGTTTTTATACAGTGTAATACTGATGGGAATAAGGAGTAAGCGATCATTGAAAAAAAGTAGTGAAGCAAAAAGGGCGTTTTTGGGCGAAGGGAGGCTCAAAATGGAAAGGATCTATTCCAATCAAAAAGCACACAAAGGGTCAGGGGGGCTTGGCCGATACATACAGATACCATGCAGTGAGAGTGACATACTTTATCTAGAGCAAGTATGCATGATGCCAGGGATACATCATATAACTGCTCCGTCGCTTGCAAGCGGGCGCGAGATGATAATGCAAGTTCTGCGAGCTCTTGCATGGCACCAAGACGTCGGTTATATAACACTCGACGCACAATCTTCACACGATATCGGTACAAACATCACACAATCATTTCAGTGGCCACTTGATCAGGAAACATTAGAATCTTTTTTTATCAACTCTTTTTATTATGACTTTCTCTTGATAGAAAGTTCTCCAGAATTGTTTGCCATGCCATGGATTGAAGCGTTCGAAGCTCAACTGATGGCCTACAAAATCGATGCAATGATTCCAATTATTGTGATAGAAAAAGCGTAAAAAATAAAAAGGATTGTTATTGTAACAGTCCTTTTTATTTAGAGAAAAAATCTAAAATTAATTTTGTGCTTAAGTTTATGTTAAAAATATAATGGTTTGTATTTTATCAGCAAAATCTTCAGGGGAGATGTTTTTGTAAATTTTCATAAATTTTTGTAATACCCCTAAATATCGAGAAACGTTTACATAGTTTTTTTGATCACCTGTGTTCTCATACTCAGATATGTTAACTTTAAGTGATTCGATAAATGTCATTTTTGACTTTATAATTAATTCTTTTTCGGCTTCAAAATTGAAATAGGTAGTTGTATAAGCACTGAGATGATTAAAGAGTAAATCTGTTTGTTATTTTTTTTCTCTACGATCCATGAAAAGATCATGAGCAAACAAGCAAAGATTTTTAATGTAAGCAGTAATTTTTTTTTCATAATCAACCTCATTTGATTTGAAAAGTAGAATAACGTATCTATAAATAGTATATCCTGGCGGGGGCTAATCTGCAATTGGTGGGAAGGGTATTGACAGGGCTGTTCTTTTGTTCTATCATAATAGAACGTAATTATAAGAGAATACTCAAGGGGTGGTTGTGAAAAATAGGCTTATTGAGGTTAATACAGCAGCAAAGGAAGAGCTTTTTGAGCTCTTCCTTTTGCTGAATAATAAAGATGAAGTCGAGCGCTTTATGCGCGATTTATGTACGCCGCAAGAGATAGAAGCGTTGGTCGATAGATGGCAGATATGCAAACAATTGGATGCTGGTAAACTTTCATATCGAGAAATTAATGAAGAAACTGGGGCAAGTTTGGCAACTATTACTCGTGTTGCCCGATTTGTAAAAGATGAACCCCATCGAGGCTATCTGATGATGCTTGAAAAAATTAAACGATTAAAAAAACAATAAAATAAGAAAGTTTACTCGTATGAAATTAAAATATTATGTAGCTATTGCCTCTGTAATGGCGCTTATTATAGGTGTGTGGTGTGTAAAAAAGTTGGAAGATAATCAAGTTCCAGAAGAAGATTATTTAGTGGTTGGTATTGCTGCTGACTATGCGCCGTACGTTAGTATTAACCATAATGGGGAATATGAAGGATTTGATATTGATGTTGCACGAGCGCTTGCCGACCGCATGGGTAAAAAGTTGGTGCTCCAAGATTTAGGTTCAATGGCGCCTCTTTTTATGGCGCTCGATCAAGGAACGGTAGATCTTTTGTTGTGGGGAATATCAATAACGCAAGAACGGGTAAAAAAAGTTGATTTTATTCCTTATCATGGGCAGATGATTGTGACCTATCCACTTATTTTTTGGGGAGCAATTCCTATAGAAGTCTCAACACTTGCTGATATGAAGGGTATGCGTATTTGTGCAGAGCCTGCATCAGCTCAAAGTGCCGTGCTTGACCGCTATCAAAATATTTTTACCATCGTTCCAACAGAACGAGTTGATGATGCTTTTTTAGCTATTCAACAGGGAAAAGCAGATGCAGCATTAGTTGATCCTGCAATTGCTAAAAAATTTAAAGCAAGTTTTCCAGAAATACAGATTCTTGAAGTGCCGCTTGCCCCGGAAGATCAATCATATGGCATGGGAATACCGGTCAAAAAAACAAATACTCAACTTAAAACCAATATACAATGTGCAATTGATGAACTCAAAGTTGGCGGTGTTATTAAACAATTAGAAGAAAAGTGGGCAGTAGCATGAACACATTATTTTTATATATGCCTCTTATTGCAAAAGGGGTTGGTACAACAATTAGTGCGTGGCTTTGCGCAGCGATAGGGAGTTTTTTAATTGGACTTGTGTTTGGAGTTATCAGCTCTAATTATCTTAAGTATTCAAAAATAGGGTGGGCAGTAAAGACATATACTTTTGTTGCAAAAGGGATTCCTGCCTATGTTCAAATTTTGATTGCTTATTTTGTACTTCCATCACTTCTTGGATTTTCTATTCCACCATTTTTGGCAGCATGTTGTGCCCTTATGTTTTGTTCAGGTGGATACGTTACAGAAATTGTTCGTGCAGGTATTAATTCTGTGCCAAAAGGGCAATGGGATGCTGCATTTGTACTAGGTTATCCAAAGATAGTCGCCCTTAAAAATATTATACTTCCTCAAGCACTGCGCACAGTACTGCCGCCGCTTTTGGGCGAGTTTGAACAGCTCCTTAAAAGTACCTCTCTTCTTGCAACTATTGGGGTTACTGAATTGACGCGCGCAGGTCAAAATATTATTTCACGGGAACTTAATCCTTTTGCTGTTTATATTATGATTGCCTGTCTTTATTTACTTTTTTCGGGAATAATACAGGTTGTTATCTATTGTTTAAAAAAGAGAAAGAAATGTTATGGTCTCTGTTAATAATCTTACGGTAGTAGTGGATAGCCAAACATTGTTATCTGATGTTTCATGTACGCTAACTTCCGGTCGCATTACAAGCTTTGTGGGTCCAAGTGGTGCAGGTAAAACAACATTACTAACCTCGTTACTTGGCCTTATAGAACCTCAAGCTGGTGATATTACCGTTAACAATCAACAACTTAAAAATCTTACGTCAACACAGCGAGCAGAACAAATAGGATATGTTTTTCAGGATTTTAATTTGTTTGCACATATGACTGTTTTAGAAAATTGTATCGATCCTCAAGTGGTGCATGGCACAGCGCGCGACAAGGCTCAGAAAAAAGCATTAGAAATACTTGCTGAGCTTGGTATAGAAAGTTTTGCACATAAATATCCATTAGAACTTTCTGGTGGCCAAAAACAGCGCGTTGCTATTGCGCGTGCATTATGTCTAAATCCACAGGTTCTTTTACTTGATGAACCAACCGCTTCGCTTGATCCTGTAAATACCGATATTTTAGTAATGCTCTTAAAAGAGTTAGCACGCAAGGGGTTTGTAATTGGTCTTTCTACACAAGATATGAGTTTTATCACAAAAGTTTTTGATAGAGTTTATTTTTTAGAAAATGGAACCGTTGTTGAACTATGTGATGGTAAAGAAAATCTTGCAGTATCAAAACTATTACAGAACTTTTTAAAATAAGAGCTTGTGTAGTGTGAGTAGCTATTCTTTATAGAGTTTTATTAATGCATACAAGAAGTGGTGTAATCTGATGATTGACAAGTTCAGGATGATCTTCTGGGTATATAAATCGCATGACGCCGATAGGAAGATTTATTGTATGATGTATTCCAAATAATCTCTCAATAATTGTAAATTTTCCATCAACTTCTGTTGGATTGGAAACTGTAACAAGGGCAGGGTAATGGTTTGTTTTTTCAACAATTAAACCATTAAGAAGTCTTACTGATTGATTAAGATTAAGAGTTCTTAAATCAATAGCTTGTCTTGATCCATGAATTTGAAATGTCATTAAAAATGGCAATAATAGGTATGATTTTTTCATATTAATGAATAAATATTGCTGGAGTTACGCAATATTCTTCAAGGTCATGACTTTTTTTAGGATAAAGATAACGAACATCTTGCGGATCAAGCATTTGGTGTTTGATTTTTCCAGAAAGAGAAAGAGAGTAAAGCGTTACCCTGTCTTTTGTATAGTTCGTAACTTGTACGATAGTAGGGTATTGAACGGACATAGCATGTGTCTTTTTGACAGATAAGCCGTTGTTAAGGATAATAACAGTGTTAAGAGGAAGATTGTTTAAATTGAGGGTTTCTTGTTCAGCTCCATGTGCTTGAAATGCTACAAGAAACAGTAGTGATAGATAAGAAATTTTCATAAATAACCCCTATTGTTAAAATATTTTCATATTGAAATTATGATATGAAAATATAAAAAGTCAAAACTCATATCATATAAAAGCAAGAACGAATACGAATTTTTAAAGTTGATTTTTACATAATTTGAAATGTCTGATAATGGATATTATGTAAACTTTATACCCCTATATAGGGGTATACTTCGGGGGTTTAGACTTCGAAGTTTATAAATAATGACTTTTTCTTTATTTCTCTA
>CAIQNR010000035.1 GCA_903873255.1 uncultured bacterium
GATCGATTTATTTAAAAGATTATCACTTATGATAATGTGTAAGTCGTCTAAAATCTAATACTTAACCTCGCACAGAAAAAGTATATAATACTATCAATTTTTACTATAAATAATCAATGGCAAATTATTTACTTATATAAGTAATATATTGTATTCTAATAGTAATACTATGTTGTTATGTAAAAAAAGGATCATAGCTATGAAAAAAATACTCATCACTTTCCTTGTAACACTGTTTTACTCTGTACCGCTCCATACAGCCGCTGTTCGAACAGCCATTTCAAAACCAGGGTTTTTGCAAAATTTAAAACAAAGTTTTAAAAATTGGGAAAAAGGAGTTAAAGAAACTTCTGCTAAAAACAGAACTTTCGATAATGCTGCAGAACTAGAAATGAAAGCTCGTTATAAAGCTTTAGAAAATCCTAATCTTTCATGGAAAGAAAAAATTAAAGATTTTGTCAAGAACCCAGAACATGGACTTTTAAAAAGTCAGGATTCTTTACATACCCATCTTCATGGACCGCAACCTACTATATCATCAGAGCCATTTACCCCTATAACCACCAAAACAAAAGTTGGTTGGCTAACAGGCCTAGGTGTTACCGGTCTTCTTGGAGACTGGGTTGTAGTAGAACATAACAAACATGAATTTGAAAAACGCAAAGAAGCCATTAATCAAGAATATAAAAAAGGCGGATTGTTTTCAGATCTATCAAATCAACAACGATATAATAAAATTCTTGTAGAAGCTCAACGAGCTCGTGGTGAACTTAATGATGAACAAGTTAAAAAAGCAAAATGGTTAATTAACAAAGGTATAACACCGCAACAATTTAATACTAACCCAGAAAAATATATTCCAAGTAAATAAAAAAAGAACTTTTTTTAATACTATACTAACAAAGGACTGCTTTCTAAGCGGTCCTTTGTTTTATCTTTATGGTTGCATAAAAATCTATGGTATACTTTGTCTGCTTTTTCACCTAATCAAAATGTTGAAAGTCAGCCAAATTATATGAAAAAAGAAATCTTACTTACCAAATTTTCCCAGGCAATTAATTGGAACATTCTTTTATATACCTTATATAAAGCATGTTTTATGGTAGTCTCGTATCTTTTGTATAAAAAAATTTCAGCTTTTTATTTTTCTCAATGGGCTATGGGTAATGCTCTTATTTTTTTAGGACTACTTTGGATTGACCCAGGATTTAAAAAATCTATCCCTCGCTTTTACCCTATTTTTTCACAAGATCCTAAGTATCACACTAAATTTATTATCAGTGTTGTATCTCTTCAATTTTTGCTTCTTTTGGGGGCGCTTATACCTTACTGGTATATCATTCCTTATTTTATTTCATTACAAAATATTTATTTTATCTTAAGCATGCTCTTTGTAACAGAAGGAATAGGAACCATTTTTCAGATAATGTATCATGCACATTTTAAATACAAACAATTTAACCTTCTGCAAATAAGCTGCACAATGGTCGAAATGGCACTTAACATTTATTGTATTACAACACTACATGACGATTTAACGCTCGTAAAAGCTCTTTTCGTAACAAAAATTATAGCAAGCTGCGCAATCATTATTGGTTCTTTATGTATGATTTCCACTCTTTATTCAGATGATTTGTTACCACAAGCATGCTTACATAACCCAAGAAAAATAGTTAAAGAATTTTTAATTCATTCTCTTCTTATGTGGCTTTCTACACTTATAAAATCAATTACAGAACGTAATTTTTTATTTCCTTATATTACTGCCAGTTTTGGAGCAATTACTGCCAATATGTTCAAAATATCCCATGACGGTGCATTGTTTTTTCAACGAATTGGGCTTAAAGCATTAGGAACTGCAGATACTGCCTTACTCTCCTATGTACAAATAAAATCAGCTTCAAATTCAGAGCAACTTTCCCGTGCATTTGCCTACATTGTACGCATAGTTTCTATACTGTCTCTTTCACTGGGAATTATAGGATTTCTACTCTTTTGTATACGTAATATTATTGGGTCAAATAATCTTTTTACATTATTTATAATTGTAGCAATCGGATACATGATAGAAATATTTTTGTCACCTTATGAACGCCTTTTAGAAGTACAAAGACAGTATAAAAAATTATGGATTTCGTATACGCCTTATATCATAGTTATTACTTTTTTAGGCGTAATGCACTACTATAACCATATAACACTTACCTTGCTTCAAATAATCTGCATAATTCATCTAATGCGTGTTATTGGTTCAATAAGTATGGCCTTATTTGCACGAAAGTTGTATAAGAAATGTTAAAAAAATTCATACTCTTTTCTCTAATTCTTCAACACACACTATTGACCGCTGGGGATAAAAAAACCTGTGATAAAGCTACTGAACAAAAAATTTTAGAATGGCATAAAAACGTTCCTCAGCATGCTCCACAACAAATGGATTTTGAAGCTCCTCTTTCTACAATCCCACCAGAACAACCAGCTCAAGTGGATCTTTCTAGAATAAAAGATCCAAATTTTATGCATAAACTAGCAACAATCATGCTATACGGAGACGATAAAGACAAAGTAAAAGAATAAAATACCAAACATAAAGAGCTTATAAAAACCTTCAACCTCCGCTACGCTCAAAACACACTACATACTATGTATTGAACCATTTGACTATTATGCCCAGACCAGTAAACTTCAGATAGAAACTATTTTAATAGATAAATGGAGATTACAATGAATAAAGTAAATATTTTCTTATTTTCGCTACTTACAAGTCAAATACTCAATGCAGCAACTCATGTAAAAACAATTACACAAGATGAGTGTTTTGCTTTACTTAAAAAAAACGAAGCAACACTCCCCATAAATAAAATGCTCTCTCAAGGCCTTATAAAAGAACTCGAAAAAGAACATAATTTATCAAAAGAAAATTTGAGAAATCTCCAAAAAATCTATCACCGCTATATTGTGAGCAAAATAGAAACCGCCCAAAACACAAGCAGCTCTAAACCAAAAATTACTCATGAACAAGCAATGGAAAACTTAAGAAATGCATGTGATGATGAGATAGACACCTTAAAAGATAAAGCAGAAGAGGCTATGAAAATAGTAAATTTGGCAAAATTCGATACCTTTGTACACTACTTTACCCTACTTTCATCAAACTATACAACACCGAAACTATTTAGTTTTACTGATATTGAACGAGTCCTTATGAACCGAATAAATATAAGTATGGTTGGAGACAATCATCTAGCTTTCACTGTTATAAAAGATGGAAAAAGCACTGACTATATCTCAGATAGAGAAATAGTAGCAGAACCTTATTTCCTCTCAGGAAGTACACTTCGAAAGAAATATAAAAAGGAAGAATTCAACATTGCTGACATTATTGAAAGTTACAAAGCAAATCCTCGATTCCCAACATCATCAGAAGCTGAAAAATTCAGGCCTCTTTCCAAAATAAACGCTCCGTTACTTGAGCAACTTAGCAGAGAATCTCAAAGCACAGATCATCTTTCTCTAGAAGTAACTCCTTTATCTTAACAAGAGAAATAACGGCACATAAAGAGCTGAGGTGGATAGGTTTTATACCTTGCTGCTCAGCTCTTTTTCTTTTACCCTCAACAACTAAACATATATTGACTTACTCCACTGCAACCACGCAAACTATCCTCATACTGTTCAAATTAAGGGGGACTCTATGAAGCGATTACTATCACTTCTCTTATTACTAAATTCACCAATTTATACCGCTGCATCTGAATCTGAAGAAGAATATCATCCAATCGAAACGCATCACTTGCATATTCGCACCGCATCAACACAAAACATCATCAATCTTCTGGTACTAAAAGAAAAAGAATCGCGAACAATCTTTCATAAGGGACAATCTTTAACCGTAACAAAGATTCAAGAAGCATCAGCAGAAAATCCCGCTCTACTAGCTCTTGATACTAATGAATCTTCAACATGGTATCGATTTAAAAAATCTTCAGAAAAAACTGCTTATATCAAAGAAGAAAGAACTCAAAAAGATCTCGTATCATATAACCATAAAGATAGAGGTGCCATTATTGGCCTTGCAGATTCACTACAAGAATGGAAGGATCTTATGCGAAGATTTATAGCAGAACAGAATCAGCCGAAAGAAGAACATTTTGAACGACATGAAAATTCAAAAAAAAGCCAACACCTCGCATAACCCGCCCCTATTTTCCCTTTTATTGGCTCTGTTTTTAAACAAGAACAAAAAGGGTAATAAAAATCAATACCTATTCTACGCAGATACCAAAACGTTCTATTGGTTAGTACGCGTATATGTAGGGAGTGCGTACGATTGGTTGTCGTGTCTGCGTGTATATGGAGAGAGCTGTTATTAAGAAGATACCTAAGTCTCTATAAGGTTCTATAGAAATTAATAACTCCTTAATTTGTTTTTCTTATTTTTCTTTAGTTCTTTTTTTATTTGTATAAAGAAAAAGTCCGTTAAAAATATTCTATTAAATAGATCAAATAAATAGATCAATAGATCAAATAAATAGATCAAATAAATAGATCAAATAAATAGATCAAATCAAATAAAAGAGCACACGTAGTCAAGCCCTACACCCCCAAAGCGCAACCCCCAGCGTTATACAGGGTGTGGGGTGAGGACGGAGTGACTCCCGCGCAGCTAGGACCCTGGGGCCTAATTAAAATAACTCGACTCATCTAATAATCTCAAAAAAAGTAAATCCAAAGGGGAAAGCTCACCCCTCAAACCACTAAATTAGGCTATTAAATGACCACCAACACAAGAACCTATCAAAACACAGCGCAATATAAGTCCATAAAAAAACACAAGCTTCCAATGTCAAAATAAGGGCATGTCAAAAAAAACTATCATCACCCTACTCACCAAACAAACATCTTAAAATCTTCCATATTCCAAAAAAATCAAACTCAACCATTTAAACCAGGTCATTATATTAACCGTAATATTCAATTATACGACACTAAACATTAAAATTAAGCTCAGGCATTAGATATAGGTTAAAAAATAAGCACATTTGTGCGTATAAAAAAATCATTACAGGTATCCGGTTTTTTAAGTTTTAAGAAAGAAATATGAGTGGACAACACTAAAATAATTTGAGTCTTTTATTGACATTAGAAAAATAGTATTTATCATACTTATCTTAGATTTAGTTACGTACACAATTAAAAATAAAGGCTCAAAGATGGCTAAAAAAATTATCGGTATTGATCTTGGTACCACAAACTCAGTAGTCGCCTTCATGGAAGGTGGCTCTCCAAAAGTTATACCTAACAAAGAAGGTAACAATACAACTCCTTCTATTGTATCTTTCGACAAAGAAGGCCGTCGTCTAGTTGGCGTACTTGCAAAGCGTCAAGCAGTAACAAACCCAGAAAATACTATTTTCTCTGCAAAGCGTTTCATTGGACACCAATTTGACGAAGTAACAGAAGAAGCTAAAAACTTACCTTACAAAATTGGCAAAAAAAGCAATGGTGATGTAACCATTATCGCTCAAGGCAAAGAATACAGTCCTCAAGAAATTTCAGCAGCAGTACTAAGCCAACTTAAACAAGTAGCGGAAGACTATCTTGGCGAAACAGTAACAGAAGCAGTTGTAACTGTTCCTGCATACTTTAACGATCAACAACGTCAAGCAACAAAAGATGCTGGTCGCATTGCAGGCTTAGATATTAAACGTATCATCAACGAACCAACAGCAGCAGCTCTTGCATACGGACAAGACAAAAAGAAACAAGGTATAATTGCAGTATTCGACTTTGGTGGCGGTACATTTGACGTTTCTATTCTCGACATCAATGATGGCGTAATTGAAGTTCGCGCAACCAATGGTGATACACATCTTGGCGGTGACGATATCGATCAACGTATTATGAACTACTTAATCGACACCTTCAAACAAGAACAAGGTATCGATCTTCGCAATGACAAAATGGCAGTACAACGTCTTAAAGAAGCTGCAGAAAAAGCAAAGTGTGAACTTTCTACATTGCATGAAACAGAAATCAACTTGCCTTACATCACAGCAGATGCAACCGGTCCAAAGCACATGAATATCAAAATTTCTCGTGCAAAAATGGAATCACTCTGCTCAGACCTTTTCACTCGTTTACTTGAACCATGCAAAAAAGCAATGGCTGATGCAGGCCTTTCACAAAGCGATATCGGCGAAGTTATTTTAGTTGGCGGGTCAACTCGTATTGCAAAAGTACAACAACTTGTAAAAGACTTTTTTGGTAAAGAACCAAACAGATCAGTAAACCCAGACGAAGTAGTAGCACTTGGCGCAGCACTTCAAGGTGGTGTTCTTGCAGGAGACGTAACAGACGTTCTTCTTCTTGACGTAACCCCACTTTCTTTGGGTATCGAAACAATGGGCGGTGTATTTACTAAGTTGATCGAACGCAACACAACCATCCCTACAAAAAAATCTCAGGTGTTCTCAACTGCAGAAGACAACCAACCAGCAGTAAGCATTGTTGTGTATCAAGGTGAACGCGCAATGGCTCGCGACAATAAACTTCTTGGTCAATTTCAACTCAGTGATATTCCAGCAGCACGTCGCGGAACTCCTCAAATTGAAGTTACCTTCGACCTCGATGCAAACGGCATTGTAAGCGTTTCTGCAAAAGATAAAGGTACTGGTAAAGAACAAAAAATTACCATCACCAGCGGAAGCGGACTCAGCAAAGAAGAAATCGAAAAGATGGTAAGAGATGCTCAAGAACACGAAGCTGAAGATAAAAAGAAACAAGAACTTGTAGAAAAACGTAACAAGCTCGACGGTCTTATCAGTGATGTTGAAAGAACACTCAGCGAACACCAAGCAAAACTTGATGCTACAGAAGTAAAAAACGTTAAAGCTGCTCTAGAAACTGCAAAAACAAAACTTAAAGAACACGAAGAAAATGCAGAAGAACTAGAAAAAGCAACCAACGAACTTATGCAAGCATCACAAAAAATTGCTGAACAAATCTACAAAGAAACACAAGGTGGAGCTGCTCAAGAGCCATCACAAGACACTTCATCCGATAAAAAAGATGAAACTATTGATGCAGAAATAAACGACTAAGTCGCTTACATTACAAAGTAAAAAGAGCCGGGCATTTCAACTCGGCTCTTTTTACTTTATTTATAGTTTTAAAAATCAAAATCCAATTTTATTCAAAAACCAATTCCATGTACGCGCTATATGTTTTCCAATAACACGCAGCACATCTTTAGTTTTTTCAATAACCATCTCTTTAGGAGAAATACCACTTTCTAAATGCTCAACATCAGCAACCATCTGAACCACTACATCTTTTTGAGCCTGTGTCATCTTCGGGACTTCAACAGGCACTACTAAAGGCACTGAAATTTGTACTGGTGGAATTGTTGGATTAAGTTCTTCAACTTCATGCGCTACTGCTGGCATATCCAAATCTTGCGAAGCACTATGCACATTAAAGCACACACCACTGACCAACACCAAAGATAGATATAATTTTATATTCATCGTAAACCTCCCATTTAAAGCAACGCAACCCTGCAACACTCCACATAAAAAGCGACTAATTCAAGCAAATAAAGCTTATCAAATATCAATCACCCTTTTAGAATAGCTCAATCAAACAAATAAAAACAAGAGTTTTGTCTAAAAACAGAATGGCCAGCTTAACGCCAGCCATATCTTCGAAAACTTTTGATGCTCTATGCTTATTTTTGTTGCCCACATTTTTCTTTACAGCAGTCAGCCTTTTTAAGCATTCCCCACCAAATCATTGCTGCAATGTTAAGACCACCACAGATAACAAGCGTAGCCGGCAACCATTCACCAGCATTGTTCATAAATCCAATTATTGGGTTATCTATACCAAGGCCAGCAAGACCAAGACCAAGAACAGCTAATGAAGTTACCAACTTAGATGCTATAAAAACTGTTTTAACAATACACATACGCCACTCCTTTATATAAAAAATACAATCTCTTTTTTATTCATATACCCCAGAACTTGAAGTTTCTTTAATTTTCAAATCCTTTTCAAGAGTTGCAATACTCTTTTTTAACTTTTCACTTACTACACGCCTTACGCTACCATCTGCAATCTGTTTAACGCCTGCTTGCAGCTCTTTCAACCTTCCCAACATTCCTTCCACCTGCGCTACCCCAGCCGTAACATGATTACCTTGCATCGTCTCATCTATAGAATGTGATAAAAATTGACTCTGTACTGTATCTATTCTTGCATCAATATCATCTGATAAAATTTTTCTATCAGATGAATTGATTTTCACACTCTTTTCCATTTTTGTTCGCAGTGTTTCTAAATCATTAATAAGCGAATCGCAGTCTGCAGATGATGTAATTGCATCAGTTTTTTGATCAATAACACTCATATCTTTTTCAATCGATGCTCTTGTAGCAGGAACTGATTTTACAGGTATAACCGCCTTAACCTTGACAGGTGTAATCACTGGTTTTTGCACAACCTGTTTTTTTACTTCTTGTACAGGAAGATTTGCTGTATTTTTTCTTTTTACTACACCAGCATCTATAACATCATCCGCTTTCCTTTTTGCTACAACAACTTTGCTACTTGCTACAACTTTCGGCTGCACAGCATTCGATTGCAAAGACCTTAAAGAAGCCGCTTTCTGTTGCGCTACGCGTACATTATCTTCCCCTACTGCAGCTGATTGCGCCTGTTTTTCTTGAAACGCTTGCACACGTTCTTGTTGATCTAACTTTACAAGTTCTTCTGGCGTTAATTCTTGAAATTGTGGTAACGGCTCTTCAACTACAGGTACTTGTTGCTTTTGAATATCAACGGGTGCAATTACAACACGAGCCGGTGATGGTTTTTGTACCAGAACTTTCGAATTTATTTTTGAAGGAACCCCTCCCATTATTCCCGCAGAACGAGACGGTATTACTTTAGAAGTTGCTCCTATAGATAAAGTCGGAAGCTTTACATTCTTACCCACATCTTTTGTAAGCACATCTAAATTAATTTTTGAAGCAGGAACCGTTTTTTGTAGAGTTGCCAAAGGCTTAACCCCACTTACTACCACCGCTGCTTTTTGTGGCGCTATCAAAGGACGAACAACCCCCACATTATACTTACCCTGTTGAATCTCTGGAGTTAATTCATTTTTAATAATCGCTTTTAAAGGCTTTTGCGCCCGACGTAAAGTAATCAATTCTTTAGGAATCGCTTCTTTTACAACAGCTTGTTGAGCTCCAGCCTCTTTTGCAAGAAACGACTCTGCAGTTTTAACCAAAGAAGATCCGGCATTTTTTGCACTCTGGATAAGTGATGAAAATCTTGAACACTCAAGGGATCCAACAAATAGAAGCATCACGATCATATATTTTTTAAACATTCTTATCCCCTAATTTTTAAAAACTTATTTGCAAAGAGTAACAAAAAAGAAGCATCTCTTGCCAGATTTTATTTAAAAAACCTCAAATACCCCCTAAAAACTATACGATATCTATGATATACTTAAAACCTGTATGTCTTATTTGTCCCATAACCACGCAAAAAAAAAGATTTAAACTATGACTATCAAAGCCGGCCTTGTAGGGCTCCCTAATGTAGGCAAATCAACCCTCTTTAACGCACTAACCAAATCACAAGTACCAGCAGAAAATTACCCTTTCTGCACCATCGATCCTCATCTTGCAATTACCCAAGTACCCGACAAACGTTTAGATGATTTAGCAAAAATTTATGGCTCACAAAAATTTATCCCTGCAACTATCTCATTTGTAGACATTGCAGGACTTGTAAAAGGCGCATCACAAGGTGAAGGTCTCGGCAACCAATTTTTAAGCAATATCAGAGAAGTAGACTTAATTTTACATGTTGTCCGCTGCTTTGAATCAACAGACCCAGTTGACCCACTTGATCATTTTGATGTTATCATCACCGAACTTGCACTTAAAGATCTTGAAATGATCGAAAAACGACAAGCAAAAATTGCAAGCACCATGAAAGCTGTTCAAAGCAAACCAATAGAAAAAAAATTACTCGAAGATGAAACTGCTCTTCTTACAATTGTTCAAGCAGCACTTGATACTATGGATATAGAAAAAGTCCGTACTTTAATAGCAGCATCAAAAGTAGAAACTATCCCCCTACTAACCGCAAAAAAATTCTTAATTGCAGCAAACATGGCAGAAGCCGATTTTTCCCTTAATGCATTTGATAAAAACCCATTCTACCAAGCAGTAGTCAAGCGCTTTGGGCAAGACCGTGTCATTCCCGTCTGTGCACGTACTGAATATGAGCTTGCACAACTTGACGATGAACAAAAAAAAGAAATGATGGAAATGCTCGATATCACTTTTTCAGGGATCGACACCATCATCACCAAAGCATACCATGCTCTTGGGCTCATCACCTTCTTTACCGTTGGACCAAAAGAAGCTCATGCATGGCCAATTAAACAAGGCACAACTGTTCGCAAAGCAGCCGGCGAAATCCACTCAGATTTAGAACGAGGCTTTATTTGTGCTGATGTTTTTTCTTGCAAAGACTTACTTGTCTATGGATCAGAAGCAGCTGCAAAAACTGCCGGCAAAATGCGCACTGAAGGACAAGATTATATTGTTCAAGATGGCGACCAGCTCCATATTAAATTTAACGTTTAAACACTTTAAAGGGGGAGCACATGCTCCCCCTTTTTTTATGTATATATTGTAAAAATTCTCATCAAAAACCACTTTGACTCATTTTAGCTAACTGATACGCTAAGAAATATAAATATAATAACTACCTAAATGAGAGGTTTTTATGATA
>CAIQNR010000036.1 GCA_903873255.1 uncultured bacterium
GAAGAAGAAGCCTTTAGAAAACCAAATATTTATTGTCATTTCGCTCAGGGAGTTGGTGATCCCAAATATTCTCCTATTGAAGGTTGGACTCAATTAAACAAAATCTTAGTTGATGCTTTAGATAACTATAATGAAATGAATGCTGTAATGAACCTTGTTCTTTTTGAGGATGCCATGATGCATATTTGCAGAATAAATCGTATACTCGAATCTCCGAGAGGTAACGCCTTATTGATTGGTGTTGGTGGAAGTGGCAAACAAAGTTTGAGCAGATTGGCTGCTTCAATTAGTTCTTTGGAAGTGTTTCAAGTTCAATTAAGAAAAGGCTACGGTATAGCAGATCTTAAATTAGATTTGGCTAACCTTTATATAAAAGCTGGTACGAAAAATGTAGGTATTGTATTTTTAATGACTGATTCTCAAGTAGCTGACGAAAAATTTTTGGTATTAATTAACGATTTATTGGCATCTGGTGAAATACCGGGTTTGTTTCCCGATGAACAAATAGAAGAGATACTCGCAGCAGTAAAAAATGAAGTAAAATCTCTTGGCATTGAAGATACCAGAGAAAACTGTTGGAAATTTTTCATTGAAAAAGTAAGACGTTTGCTTAAAGTTTGTCTTTGCTTTTCTCCTGTAGGATCAACTCTAAGAGTTAGAAGCAGAAAATTTCCAGCTGTTATTAATTGTACAAGCTTAAATTGGTTTCATGAATGGCCCGAAGAAGCTTTAAGAAGTGTTGCTCAAAGATTTTTAGCCGATGTTGATTTACTATCCCCTGAACTACAAGAAAGTGTAGGTCACTTCATGGCTGGTGTTCATCGTAGTGTCAATGAAATGAGTGTTACATACCTTACAAACGATAAGCGTTACAATTATACAACTCCCAAATCATATCTTGAACAAATTTCATTGTACAAACGTCTACTAACTCTAAAATATAAAGAGTTGCAAGAGAAAATAGTTCGTCTTGAAAATGGTTTGGTTAAATTGCAATCTACATCCAAACAAGTGGACGATCTGAAAGATAAATTAGCAGCACAAGAAGTCGAAGTAAAACAAAAGAATGAAGATGCCGATAAACTTATTAAAATTGTTAGCGTTGAATCAGAAAAAGTAGGCAAAGAAAAAGCTATAGCTGACGAAGAGCAAGCAAAAGTATCCGTGATTAGCGCTGAAGTAGGAAAAAAAGCAGAAGATTGCGAGAGAGATCTTAGTAAAGCTATGCCAGCTTTGGAGGCAGCTCAAAAAGCCTTGGACACATTGGATAAAAATAGTCTTACAGAAATGAAATCTTTTGCCAATCCACCAGGTGGTGTTCTTTTGGTTTCGTCGGCAGTTATGTGCTTGATGGCACCTGGAGGCAAAGTGCCCAAAGACAAATCATGGAAGGCTGCAAAAGCCATGATGGGAAACGTTGATAAATTTTTGTCTGATTTGAAATCATACGATAAAGACAATATTCATGAAAATTGTCGTAAGGAAGTTAAGCCCTTCTTAAATGATCCCACATTTACACCTGAGTTGATCAAAACTCAGTCGATGGCTGCTTCTGGTCTCTGTTCATGGGTAATTAACATTCTAAAATACTATGAAGTATACACAGATGTTGCTCCGAAAAGATTAGCCTTAAATAAAGCTAATGCTGAATTGCAGGCTGCTAGAGATAAGCTGGCTTCTGTCGAGAAAAAAGTTTCTGAATTACAAGCTCAACTAAAAGTATTGACTGATCAGTTCGATGAAGCCGCGGGCGCTAAACTAAAATGCGAACAAGATGCTGCTGCAACCGCATACACTATAAATCTTGCCAATCGTTTAGTTGGTGGTTTATC
>CAIQNR010000037.1 GCA_903873255.1 uncultured bacterium
AACAGCCTGCTTAAAAGTTAAAAATGTTGACTTTTAGATGGTAGATTGCAAAGTTAGTCTTTCTATTTTTTCTAAACATGGTATTCTTTGGGGAGAAAAATCTTCAAAATTATTTTCTAACCCCGCAAATGTATAGGAATTTTAAGTGAAACTCTCAGAAGTTATAGAAGCGCTTGTAGAAGAAAGAGGTCTTGAAGAAGACATTTTAAGCGATATTGTATGTGAGGGAATGTTGGCCGCGTATGAAAAACGCTACCCTAACCTTGTTTTGCGGGTTTCGTTTGATAAAAAGAAAGACTCCCTTTCTATTGAAGTAGAAAAAGATGTTGTTTCTGTTGTAGAAGATGATGAATTCGAAATAAGCGTACGTAAAGCAAAAGCTTTTAGCGATACAGCTGCGGCGGGAACTAAGCTTTGGATTCCTTTTACTCTTCCAATAGGTAGAATCGAAATCTTAAAAGCTAAGCAAATTATTGCTCAAAAAATTAGACAAATCGAAGCTCTTGCTATTTATAAGTCGTTTAAAGACCGCGAAGGTACTATTCTTCAAGGCGTTGTTCACAAGATGGAACGAGGCGGAACGACTATAAAAATCCAAGACCATTTAGCATTCTTACCAAAATCTCTTAGCGTTCCAGGCGAAAGATTACCTGTGGGACATCCTATTAGGGTTTTAATTAAAGAAGTTTTAGAACAGCCTCGTAGTGAAAATCAGCTTATTCTTGATAGATCTTCAGCTGCATTTGTTGAAAAATTATTTAGTTTAGAAATTCCAGAAGTTTTTGAACGTTTAGTCGAAATTAAAAAAATTGTTCGTATTCCGGGCTATAAAACAAAAATTGCAGTTATTTCCCATGATTCTAACATTGATCCTGTAGGAACTTGTGTTGGTGTAGGCGGTGTTAGAATTAAGCCAATTCTAAAGGAATTAGGAACTGAAAAAGTTGACATTATTGCATGGACTGACAATCTAGAAGTATTGATTAAAGGGTCGCTTAAGCCTGCAGAAATCAATAGAGTTGAACTTTCCGATGATAATACAGTTGCAAAGATTTTCCTTGATGATGATCAAAGATCTCTCGCTATAGGGAAAATGGGTCAAAATATTACACTCGCTTCAGAATTATCAGGTGTTCATATTGAGCTTGTGCAAAGCGATAACGGCGATCTTGATGAAAAATTAAGTGAAGAGTTTTAGTATAAAGCATATAAAGGCTTAAGTAGGTCAGATGCGAGTACATGAGTTTGCAAAAGAGCACAATTTAACAAGTAAACAAGCGCTCGATCTTTTAAAAAAAGAAGGTTGCGAGCTTAAAAGTCATATATCGGTAATTCCCGATGAAGTTCTTGTCTTGCTGCAAAAACGCTTCTCTCTTGTCAATGATGAGAAAGTTAAAAGGGATGCTCGTATTGAAACAAAAGCAAATAGTGTTGTTGCTCCAGAAAATAACTTACCTCTAAGAGAAGAAAAAAGCGTGAAAAAAACTGTTTCAAGTTATCCAAAAAAGACCTCATCATCTCCTTCTCAAGGGAGAGGCAAACCAGGTGCAAGCGGTTCAAAAAATTATCAAAATTCTTCAAAAAAAAGAACGGTCAAAAAAACTTTTGTACCAAAAAAAGAAGAAAAAAAAGAAGAACCGTTTGAGTTGAAACCTCTAACATTAGAGCCAATAACTATAGGCGATTTTGCCCTACACACAAATAAACCTGTCAGCGAAATTATTATAACTTTGCTGAAAGAAGGCCAAGCTTGCACAAAAAATCATATGCTTTCTGTTGAGCAAGTAGAAAAGCTTGCAAAACTCTACGAAATAGAGCTTATAAAGCCTGTTTTTAAAAAAACCACATCTGATGCATTTCATCAAATGGGCAAATCAGAATCAGGTAAGACGGGCGTTTATAGATTACCAGTTGTTGTAGTAATGGGTCACGTTGATCATGGTAAAACTAGTTTGCTTGATTATATACGCAAAACACGTGTCGCAGCCAAAGAAAAAGGCGGAATTACGCAACATCTTGGCGCATACGAAGCACATACTCCGCAAGGAAATGTTGTTTTTCTTGACACTCCAGGTCACGAAGCTTTCTCTAAAATCCGTCAACGAGGAGCATCTGTTGCAGATATAGCTATTTTAGTTGTTGCTGCAGATGATGGTGTAATGCCTCAAACAGTTGAATCTATCAAAGCAATCTTGGCAATGAATTTACCGGTTGTTGTTGCTATTAATAAAATTGATAAAGCTGATATTGCACGTGTAGATATTATTAAAAGACAATTATCTCAATATGGAATCCTTCCAGAGGAATGGGGTGGACAAGTTGTTTGTTGTCCTATCTCTGCAAAAACTGGTCAAGGAATTGATAATCTTTTAGAAATGGTGCTTTTGCAGGCAGAAATGTTGGAATTAAAAACAATCACAACTGTTCCTGCTCAAGGCTACATTCTTGAATCAAAAATTGAACGTGGTCGCGGGGCTGTTGCTACAGTTCTCTGCAGACAAGGCATACTTAAAGTCGGTGATTTTTTTAATGCTGGCAAAGTATGGGGCAAGGTAGCATCCCTTGTTGATTCATATGGCGTTGCTCAAAAAGAGATTGGCGCTTCTACCCCTGCAATAGTTTCAGGATTTGAAGATTTTCCATCAACTGGAGAATTGATTCGCGTTGTTACAGAAGAAGAATATCGCAAAGAACGCGGCGTTAAAAGTCGCATCAGTAGCCTTCGCGCAGCAATTGGCGTAGAAAAAGAATCTTTACCAATTATTGTAAAAGCAGACACAAATTCTTCACTTGAAGCGGTTCTTGATGGGATCGATAAAATTTCAAAAACAGCTGATATGTCATTTTTTATAGTACATGCGGCAGTTGGTAATGTTACTGAAAATGATGTTATATTAGCAGAAACCTCTAATTCATTAGTTATTGGTTTTCATACCAAAATAGAAACAGCAGCAACTCAGTTTGCAAGAACAAGTGGTATTAAAATTATTTCCTTCGATATTATTTACAAGCTGTTTGAAGATTTAGAAGCTCGTTCTAAAAAAGCAAAAATTGTAGAAAAGAAAGAAACAAAAATTGGTGAAGCTACCGTTCTTAAAGTTTTTGATATTAAAAAACTTGGCGTAATTGCAGGATGTTACATTAGAGAAGGTCGTTTTTCTGAAAATGGCCATGTAATTATCAAGCGAGGCCGTAAACAAGTTGGAGAAGGCAAAGTTAAGAGTTTACAGCGTGATAAAAAATCTGTGAAAGAAGTTCATACCGGCTATGAATGTGCTTTTATAGTAGATAATTTCACTGATTGGCAAGTAGACGATACAGTAGAATGTTACTTAAAGATCTAAGTTTTCTTGTAATGTGTGATTAGATAATAAATAATAAAGCCAGGATATATTCTTGGCTTTATTATTTTGATGTATTATTAAGGTAGTAGTAATGATATATACAGCACTTTTTTATAGTTGCTTATCTTTCCTTTTTTCCTTGATATCCACCCCATTTTTTAGCTTTCTAGCTATCAAAACAGGAATAGTTGATAATCCTGATGGTAAAATTAAGCTCCATAAAAAAGCAACCCCCTATCTTGGTGGTCTGAGTATTTTTTTCCCAATAATTTTTTTCATGATTTATTTTCAGACTTTTGTTGGTTGGCAATATACAGGTATTATTTTGGGTCTAACAATTTTGATGATTGTTGGTTTATTAGATGATATGTACCAATTAAATCCCACACAGAAGTTTTTTGGACAATGCATTGCAGCAATAATTTTTGTCAGTGCAGGAAATTATATTAAATATCCCTCTCTTTCTGGTCTGTATGCATATGTGATAACAATTTTTTGGTATATGACCATTATTAATGCGCTCAATCTTGTTGATATTATGGACGGCCTTGCAGGATTTATTAGTTTAGGTGCGCTGATGTCATTTGCAGTGCTTGCTTATATTGAACGTGCTAATAACTTACTTTTCTTTACTCTAATTATTTCAGGAAGTTTAGTCGGGTTTTTATATTATAATAAGCCTCGTGCAAAAATTTATATGGGCGACACAGGATCCCTTTTTTTAGGAGGATGCTTAGGCCTAACCCCATTTCTTTTAGCTAAAGATAGTACAGTAAATATTCATGAAATGTTGGTAGTAATCATACTTTTAGGAATACCGCTTGCCGAAACTGCTTTATTGATACTTATTAGAACTTATAAGCGCATACCTTTTTATAAAGCAAGCCCCGATCACTTTGCTTGTTATTTGCGCAGAAAAAAATGGCATGAATGGAAGATATTAAGTGGAGTATCTATTGTTTCTATACTCTTGAGTTTTGTTGCTTTTTGTTTTTTTATGAAGACTTTCTCCTGTATTGCAACATTTCTGCAACTTTTCTTGTTGTTGTTTTTTTCTATATTTATTATTTATTTTTAAATTGCACGACTAGAAATGCTTTAATTTGTTGCTTTTTAGGTTTTTTTTAAAATTGGTTCTTTTGTAAATTTTATATTTAGACCTAATTTATTTATGTGTTGCTTTTTTAAAAAAATAATTGGCGTTGTTTTTTCATGTTGTGATGAGATACTACGTATGCTTTTGTTTTGCTCTTCTTTTATTGGATAGAGTAATTGGTAAAGCGCTGCGTATAAAATGGGGGAGAAGAGATTCGCAAATACGATTCTTTCTTAGCTGTTTCTCTCTTCTCTTTCATTTTAGTTTTTTGAAATAAGATTTTTCAAAGTTTGCATATTTCGAATATCGTCTTGAAGAGTTAGTTTGGGGGTTTCCAAAATTTTAGGGACATTTAGGAACCGCTCATCGTTCATAAGATATTTAAAAGCATCTTTTCCAATTTTGCCTTCTCCTATATCTTCATGTCTATCAACTTTCTCACCACATTCTTTTTTTGAATCATTAATATGAATTGCTTTTAAGTGGTTAATTCCTATTATTTTGTCGAATTTTTTCCACATTTCTTCATAACCACTATGTGTAGTAAAATCAAAACCACTTGCAAAAAGATGGCATGTATCAGCGCAAATCCCAACTAATTTTTTATACTCAGTCAAGCTTCTTATCGTTGCTAGTTGTTCAAAGGTGTTTCCAAGGGTGGTACCTTGTCCGGCCATAGTTTCTAGAAGTATCATGGTAGTTTTATCGCTTGCCTCTAAAGCTTCATCAAGTGCTTCAGCTATCCATGTAAGTGATTCTGATTCTGAACCATCCAGCCTTGACCCTGGATGAAGGACGGCGAACGGTATACTTAATGCATTGCATCTAAGTATTTCTTCGCGCAATGCGGTTTTTGATCGGTGTCGAACTGCGTTTGTTGGCGAAGCTGTGTTGATAAGATATGAGCAGTGCGTTACTACAAGCATGGAGTGTTTTTCTTGAGATTCTTTAAATTTTATTATCTCTTCCTCTATTAGTTTTTTAGCCCCCCATTGCCGATTACTTGTTGTAAAAATTTGTATAGCTGTACATCCAATTTCAGTGCCTCTTTCAATTGCTTTATATAATCCCCCTTCTATAGACATGTGGGCTCCAAGTAGTAAATGATCGCCCTTTTTTCTATCCATATAATTTCCTTTTTATTAGATACAATATTAGCGCTTTTAATACTCTACTCAGATCACTTTATTAGGTGAATTGTTTTTATAAAAATTGACAAATATCGGCCCTCCAATACACTTACCAAATATTTTATACTGGATGGTTGCCTCTTTTGCGCCTATGCAAAAGATAGCATTTTTAAAGTTGGCGAGTCTCCTCTATTAGAAAGGTTCTTGAGTATGTTAAGAAAATATAGTTTTTTGTATAGTATGATTGGCGCGCTTCTTTGCACAACATTGCTTAATGGAAGAACGATATATAAAAACTTAGATGAAAATATGGAAATAACATTTAAGGGTAAAATTGGTAGTGGTACCAATTTTGATATTTGGGCTAATCTTTTAAACCATTCAGTTGATGCTGATAAGGTTTTTGCAAATAAAATGAAATTTGATGGTGTTTTCGGCTTTACAACCCCTTTTGTAGAAGCAAATCTTGATCTTTGTACTAAAGCTGTATGGGGTAATAACAAAACAGTAAAAACATCAGCAACACAACTTAAAGATGATGGTGGATATTTACAGCCTTTAGATGAAGCGCATTATCATACAGTAAATTTGCCTGTAGGTTGGTTCCGTGAAGCGTGGGTAGAAGTTAATTTGAATCAAGCCCTTGGTATGACAAAAGCTCCACTCCATACCTTAACTTTTGGATCATTCCCTTTTTCTATTGGTCGTGGGATTGCATTAGGTGATGTCTATGCTTTCAATCCTTCAACCCTTGGTTTCTACATGGATGGTACTGTTGATCAGTATGCTTACGGTGTAAAATTTTCTGGTGGATTTTTTGAAAATTTTGACTTTACTTATGATATTTATAGTGCTGTTTTGCAAAATAATTGTACAAGTCTTGCTGAAAATCTGGCAAAGACCCAAGCACAAGCTTTCGATAGACGCTCAGATTCTGCGCGTGGATTTGGTAAGGTAAATTGGTTAGTTGCTCTACGTAGTAATATTGTGCCTATAAAAAATGATGTAACAAAATTAAAATTCGAACCTTATCTGGTTCATAACTTAGCGCCAGAACAAACAATTGAATTTTTTGCAGATGCAAAAAGCAAATTAACAACTGTTGGTATTGCAGCGGAGCTTTCTCATAATGCATGGGAATTTGGTATGGATGGTGCTATGAATTTTGGCCATCAAACAGTTAAGGGTTGGGATCGTTTGACTATTGAAAGAGTTAACCGTGGTGGTGTAGCTACTTATCTTTATTCAGATATATATACAGTTAATCCAAATACTAATGTTGTGGGCGTTGCGCAACAAGTGGTATATGATCCTGCTGATTCCACAACAAAAAAGGCAATTAATAGCGTTCCTAGAGGTGTAGATTCTAATGGAACAGAAATTTCTGGTACAACTTATTATAATGGATTAACTCGCTTTAGAGCCCCTTATAAAAATGATTATCAAGGATATATGATTGTTGGTGATATCGGGTATTGGATTTATAAAAAAGATTTTAGAGTTGCTTCAACTTTAGGTATTGCAAGTGGTGATATGAATCCCAATGTAAATTTAGCTGATCCTCTTTCATCTAAAGTTGATGGAACTTATAGTGGATTTATAAGTTTACAAGAATTATATGCTGGTAAATTGGTAAAAAGTGTGTTTGTAATGGGTGGTAGTAAAAAACTTGTTCGCCCTCTTGCAACGCCAACAACAGGCGATATGTTTTCGACTCTTGTAGACTCATTTAGTAACTTAATTTTTACTGGATTTAGTTTAAATTACGCACCTAAAAGTTCTGAACGTAAATTTTCTATTAATCCTAATTTGCTTACTTATTGGGAACAGGCTCCTGGTAATAAATTTGATATATTAACGGGTCTTAGTATTAACGAAAAAGCAAGCAAGTTTTTAGGTACTGAATTTAACATAATTACCAAAACTGATTTGAGTGAAGGTGTAGTTATTGATTTTATGTTTGCCCTATTTCAGCCAGGTTCTCACTATCATGATGTGCAAGGACAACCATTCAATGCATCACAAAGAAAACAATTAGATTCATATGATCCTACAGATCTTCCAGATGATTTGCCTATCTTATGGAGCGATTCTGCATACAGTTTTGCAACAGGTTTAACATACGCATTTTAAGAGCTAGTTTTTAAAATTTAAAAAGTAATAAAAAATCTCTCATATTCTTAGTTGGGTATGGGAGATTTTTTTTGACATATAAAGTTAAATAAATAGATTACTTGCGATAGTTATATAAATTTCTTTTATAGAAAGGTTGGGTATGAAGAAAGT
>CAIQNR010000038.1 GCA_903873255.1 uncultured bacterium
GAACCTGCTCATTACCATTACGATATACGCTTTTTACTGCAAGTTATGAGCGACGGTGAAGTAGTACAAAATAGTGAATCCAGAGAACTACGCTGGATTGGCAAAAACCCACAAGAGCTCCCAACTCATGATCCATCAGTAACACGCATGTTTTACAAATGGCTTGCACTTTAAAAATTATTTTAAATATTAACTGCTTCCTTATGCCACTTTACTTTTTGTGCATAGCACTTAGCATGATGATAGTTTTTAAAAAAAGGATCGCTATGAAAAAACTTATTCTCATTCTACTTGCATTTCATTCTTTTGCAGAAGCGCATCTTGGAAAAATCATTTACCTCATCTCTACACCCCGCTCATGCTCAACCATCTTTACACGGATGATACATGCTCGCGGGGATTATATGATCATGAATGAGCCTGGAGTTGGAACATATCATAACATTTTTGCACCAATGCTTGCAGTTCTTGGATTCAATGAAAACACACCTACTAACTTTAGTACTATCCAAAAAATGATTCTTGAAAAAGCATCTCTTGGTCATAATGTTTTTGTTAAAGATATGGGATTTGCAGCATGGCATTACTTAGATGATCAAAATTTTTTAGACCAACAAAACTGTACTATTATTTTTCTTATAAGAAATCCACATGCAGTACAATTATCTTTTTACAAAAAATTTCCTCATATTTCTAAAATTACACCTGACATTCTTAATTACAAAAAATTGCATACCCTCTATAAAAATTTATCTCTAAAAACAGGGAAAAAATTATACATTATCAGTGCTGAAGAAATCACCCGCCATCCAAAAGAAAATATTGAGAAACTCTGCAACCACCTTGATATATCATTTACAAAAGAACATCTATCCTGGGAAAATTTAACACCCAATTTTATTCTTGCTAAAGAATGGAATACAACAATTTATACAAACATTGGCCTCAATTGGTGGGGTGATGCACTCAAAAGTACACAATTTGAGCAAAAAGAATATAACTATGCTCTTGATGAAAATGGCCAACCAACTTTTGAAGAAATAGAAGATTTAGAACACCGTGCATTTTATAAAAAATTATATAAAGAAAATATGCCCTATTACCAACTCTTTTTAGATGAATATGCACAACAACAAAAAATGTCCTCACACCAATATGACATTACGCCATCATACGCCCTCACCCCAGAAAATGTTGCTCAAGAGCTGACCACTATCTATACTGCCGCCGCAAACAAGGATTATATTGGCGAAGCAGTATCACAACTTGAACATGCTCTTCAAAGTGCACTTTGCGCACTCGAAGCATACCCTTATGATGAGGAAATCATTATTGCCGCACTATTACATGATATTGGCCATGCTTATACAGGTAAAAACAGCCTCTCTATGGATGGGTTTGGAGTAAAAAATCATGAACATATTGGAGCAAAGTTTTTACAAGCACGAGGATTTTCTGAAAAAGTATGTTTCTTGGTCGGCGGTCATGTTGATGCAAAACGGTATAAAGTTTTCAAAAAGCCCGAATATCATGCCGCATTAAGCCCAGCAAGTCAGCAAACGCTTCTACGACAAGGTGGCCCTATGAGCAAAAAAGAAGCTCAAGAGTTTGAAGAAAATCACTATTTTAAAGAAATGTTACTTATCAGATCTTGGGATGAACAAGCCAAAATACCCCTTAAGACAACCCCTTCTTTTGATTATTTCAAAGAAATGATACTTCATCATTTGCAAGCAAACTTAAGCTCATAGTGGCAAAAAAAACAGCTCATGATACTTTTTAATTCTTAAAAAATGACGAGCTAATAATGAAAAAACTTCATAGGTTACATTATATTTTTTATGAAAATCATGTACACTAGGCTCATTATTAGGTATAGATTCCTTAAAAAATTTTTATACGAGTGGTGAACAATGTCTATCAATAAACAAAAAAAACAGAACATAGAAATCGATCTGCTTCATGAAGCTGCTGACGATCACGTTCTCCCGCTCTTACCGCTTAAGAACATGGTCCTCCTTCCTAAAAGTATTCTTCCGGTAATTGTAGGAAGAGCTTCTTCTATTAAGGCTGTTGAACATGCACTTAAGCTCTCTAAAACAATCTTTGTCAGTGCACAAAAAGATCCTGACACCGAAAATCCAACCATTGACGATATTTTTGAGTACGGAACACGCTCAACAATTTTACAAGTAATGCGCATGCAAAATGGCTCTCTTAAAATACTTGTTGAAGGCTTACAACGTGCAAAAATAACCGGAGTTCATGACATCAATGAATTTACTACTATTTTTTATGAAGACATTGAACAAACAAGAAAATCAAAAACTGCAGACTTTGAAGCTTCATGGCGCTTGTTTCAGGAATTATATGCTGTTTATGCAAAATTAAATGAAAAAGCTCCCCAAGATCTTATTGGAATTGGCCCAGATAGAACCCTAGAAGATATTGACTATGTTGTTGATACTGCTGCAGTTCATCTCAATTTAGCATTTGATCAACGCCAAGATCTTCTTGAAATGCCTGATCTTAAAAAGAGAATAATACGTATCTGTGAAATTCTTAAAAAAGAAGTAGAAATTCTTGAAGTAGAAAATCGTATACGGGGAAGAATCCAAACTCAAGTAGAAAAAAATCAACGTGAGTTCTATTTAACAGAACAAATTAAAGCAATACACAAAGAACTTGGCCGCGAAGACCAACAAGGCGAATTTGAAGTTTTAAAAGCAAAAATTAAAGCACTCAAGCCAACCAAAGAAGCTATGGATAAAGTAGAAAAGGAATTAAAGCGTCTTGAACAGATGCCTCCTTTATCTTCCGAAGCGGTTGTGAGCAGAAATTATATCGACTGGATTGCATCACTTCCTTGGTCAAAAGAAAGCAAAGATCGCATCAGTCTTGAACAAGCAGAAAAGATTTTAAATAAGCATCATGCTGGGCTTAAAAAACCAAAAGAACGTATTATAGAATTTTTGGCTGCTAAAAAATTCTCCAAAAATCTTGAACGCTCTCCTATCATCTGTTTAGTTGGCGCGCCCGGTGTTGGTAAAACATCTCTAGGAAAATCAATTGCAGACAGCTTGGGACGCGAATTTGTACGTATTGCACTCGGTGGTATTAAAGATGAAGCGGAAATCCGTGGCCATCGCCGTACCTACATTGGAGCGCTTCCTGGTAAAATTATCCAAGCTATGAAAAAGGCAAGCACCATAAACCCTGTTATCTTGCTTGATGAAATCGACAAGATGTCTATGGACGTTCATGGTGATCCTGCAGCGGCTCTTCTTGAAGTACTTGATCCAGAACAAAACAAAACATTTGTAGACCACTTTTTAGATATTGAATATGACTTGTCACATGTAATGTTTATTACAACAGCAAATCATATTGAAGGTATTCCATACCCTCTCTTTGACCGTATGGAAGTAATCTCACTTTCTGGTTACACCAATGAAGAAAAACTTGCAATTGCAAAATCATTTTTACTACCAAAAAATCTCAAAGAATACAGCTTATCTGCTACACAATGTAAAGTATCAGATGAGATTATTGAATTTGTAATTAGTGAATACACAAAAGAAGCTGGTGTACGCCAACTTGAACGAACCATTGCAAAATTACTGCGTAAAGTCATTCAAGTTCTTCTTAAAGATCCAAAACTAACAACATTCACCATTACCAAAGAATACATCAAAGAATGGTTGGGAAACCCTCCATTTAAACGCCAAATTCTCGAAACTGGCGAAAAGATTGGGCTTGCAACTGGACTTGCATGGACAGAAATTGGTGGCGATGTTCTTGAGATAGAAGTATCAATTATCCCAGGCAAAGGTGGCGTAACACTTACGGGTCAACTTGGCGATGTTATGCAAGAATCCGCTCATGCTGGGCTTACCTATATTCGTTCACGAGCAGACGAGCTTAATGTTCCTAAGGCATTTAATACCACTAAAGATATTCATATCCATTTACCTGAAGGCGCAACTCCAAAAGATGGCCCTTCAGCAGGTATTTCTATGTGTGCGGCGGTTGTTTCTGCGCTCAGCAAAAACCCTATTAAACCTCACGTTGCTATGACTGGTGAAGTTACACTACGTGGTCGTGTTATTGGTGTTGGCGGGCTAAAAGAAAAGCTACTTGCAGCAAAACAATTCAATATCAAAACTGTTATAGTTCCAGAAGAAAACAGAGATGATATCGAAGAAATAATAAAAGAAATTAAAGGCGGCCTTGGGCTTGAAATTATCTATGCTGCAACTATGGATGAAGTGCTTAAAGCTGCACTTAAAAATGATCCATTTATACTGACAGGTAAAGCAAGTAAATCTGCTAAGTCCAAAAAAACTGCCGCTAAGAAAACTAAAAAAAAGACAGTAACTAAGAAAGCAAAGAAATAATAACAAACGTTTATACCATTTTAATTTAGGGAAAATCCTATGAACAAAAATGTTTTTTTTATGCTTATCGTAGCACTTGTTGCTCTTCCTGCATGCAGTCTTTTTAAAAAGAAACCTGCTGTTGTTGAAACTACTTGCTGTGAAAATACAGATGCTAAAGAAGTTATTGAATCACAAGAGTAATTTCTTTTGATTTGAAACTAAAAAAAGAGGGCTGATTGACTTCAGTCCTCTTTTGAATTTGATACGTACATTCATTATTTTATTATGGAAGGTTATATAATGAAAACAAGAATAGTCTGCGTGCTTTTACTCTCTCAAACACAACTTTTTTGCAATGACGCTCCAACTAATACTGTTCCAACTGTTGAAACAATCAAAAAACATCTTATTGCCGGTACAGGAACAGCAGGTGTTGCTACTGTGATGGGAGCAAATGCTCTTTTAAATCGTGCCGAAAGATTATCCCTTCTTAAACAACCTGGTGTTGCTCTACGAACCCTAGGAGGATTATATTTAGGATTCACCGCTGTATTCTATGGACAGGAAGTACAGAATTATTATCAAGAATACATTTCTTCTAAGCATGGAAAACTTCATACAGCAGCTGTAGATATACAGGAAGCATTTATTGAATTTCACAAAAACAATCCAAATTCATAAAAAAAAGGGCGTATTAAACGCCCTTTTTTATTACATTGCAGCTAAAAATGCTTTAAATAATGGATGTGGTTTTTGGGGCCGCGATAAAAATTCTGGATGAAACTGACTTGCAACCATAAAGGGATGATCTTTAAGTTCTACAATTTCCACAAGCCCACCATCGGGTGACTCGCCAGAAATAATAAGCCCAGCATCTTCAAGTTGCTTGCGATACTGATTATTAAACTCAAATCGATGTCTATGGCGCTCCGTAACAATCGCTTCATGATTACCAGAATCACTGTAGGCCCACGCTGCTTTACTGCCCGGCAATAATCGACAAGGATAAATTCCCAAGCGCATAGTGCCACCTTTGTCGGTGATATTTTTTTGTGCGTCCATCAGTGTAACAACGGGAACTTTGGTATATTCATCAAGCTCAAGCGATGTTGCTGATGCATCAATAACTTCGCGTGCAAGCTCAATACACATTACTTGCATACCAAGACACAGTCCTAAATAAGGCTTTTTCTTAAGTCGAGCCCAACGAGCTGCAATAATTTTACCCTCAACGGCACGCTGTCCAAATCCACCAGGAACCACAACGCCATCACAATCTGCTAGCAAAAGATCCACATTTTCCTGCGTAACTTGTTCTGCATCAACCCATACAATTTCCACTTCTTTGCTCGATTCAAATGCCGCATGCTTTAATGCTTCAGTCACACTAATATAAGCATCATGAAGTGAAATATATTTACCAACCAGCGCGATTCGAATTCTTTTTTCCGCAACATACGCAGAACTTGCAAGGAGCGCATGCCAATCTTGCCAATCTGGTTTTTGCCGTGCTTCAAGTGAAAAATGTTTGATCATATAATCGCCAAGCCCTTCTTGCTCAAGCAACAACGGAACTCGGTACGGATTTTTTTCTGTGGTTATAGGAATAACACGGTCAAGAGAAACATTAGAAAATGATGCTATTTTATGACACAATTCACGTTCAATCTCTTGATCTGCACGGGCAATAACCACTTCAGGAGTTACGCCCATAGAACGTAGTTCGCGCAGTGAATGTTGCGATGGCTTTGTTTTGAGCTCTTTGGTCGCCTGCACATAGGGCAACCATGTAACATGGATAAAGAGTGTATTTCCACTGCCTTGCTCATATTGCATTTGACGAAGTGCTTCCAAAAATGGAGCTCCTTCAAGATCTCCAACCGTCCCGCCAACTTCTACTATCAACACTTCTGCATCCATAGTATCTGCAGCGCGCATAATAACTTTTTTAATTTCTTGTGTGATATGGGGAATAACTTGAATTGTTTTACCTAAATACTGACCTTTGCGCTCTTGATCAATAACTCGCGCATAAATTTGTCCAGCCGTTACACTACAAAATTTACTTAAATTAATATCTAAAAAACGTTCATAATGACCAAGATCAAGATCGGTTTCTGCACCATCTGCTGTTACAAAAACTTCTCCATGTTGATACGGAGACATTGTCCCAGGGTCTACATTAATGTAAGGATCTAATTTTTGAATCGCTATTCTAATGCCACGTTTTTGGAGAATTTTACCTACAGATGCCGCAACAACCCCTTTGCCTACCGAACTAATAACGCCACCTGTTACAAATATATATTTGGTCATACTACCCTTTTACCATCACATGAATGTTTTTTAACTCTGCAAGAATACCGCAATCCTACAATTACACCAGAATTTTACTCGGAGACCCTTGCCTAAATCAACGTTACGAGATTAGAATAAAGTCTTTCATACTATAAAAAGGAGCTTCTTATGAAAAAATATCTTATTCCTGGCCTTATCCTACTTGCACTTGCAGCTGCAACCTACCACTACAAAAAATCACACTGTGGGCCATGCAAAGAAAAAGCCGTCATCATAAAGAAAGGAAAAGTTCCTTATTCAAAGGAACTTCAACGTAACTTTATGCGAGCAAAACAAGCAGCCGCAGCTGTTAAGGCTACTGGATTTATGCCCCGCTTCTCATAAAAATACCTTGTTAGCATCACAAGAAGGGCTTTCAGAAATGAAGGCCCTTTTTTTTAGGCTCAATACAATTCCATAATAAGCTCAGACAGGCATAATCCATAGTGGGCTTTTGCGTAAAAGAACCTCTCAGCTATACTTAACATTATGAAGAAACCTGTAAGTCACTTATTTGGAGGGCTACTTATGAAACGTTTATTAACCGTACTTATGCTCACAACACTTTATACACAAGCTCAAGAACAAACAGTAACAACTCAAACAGAGATTATTACAACTGCTCAACCTACAGAACCATCTATTAAAGACATAAGCAAAGTAAAAAAAGCAATTTTTTCTGACATCAAAAAAGGTTTTATTGCTGTGGTAGCAGGTATTTTTCTTACCAGTTCTTACTCATCTGTATCTTTTTCTTATTCTGCAGCTACCAACCCTTCTCAAACTCACGCTGGTATTCATACAAAATTTTCAATGGAACCAACTCCACTTGTAGGAACCGGACTGGTAACATATGGTCTTAATAAGCTCTTTAACGGAATCTATGCTGCTACAGAACTTGCACAAGCTGAATGGAAACAAACATTTAAACACAATGTTTCAAGTACTGTAATCACTGCCTAAAGTAACTCGAAAAAATAGCTTAATAATTTTAAAGGGCTTTCAGAAACGAAGGCCCTTTTTTTAAGCTCAACATAGTTCCATAACAAGCTCGGACAAGCTTAACCACTCATAGGCTTTTGATAAAACCAACAAACTCGCTATACTTAACCTCATGAAACTTATACTCATTATCGCCAATGGAGGCTGAATATGAAACGTTTAGTATTATTTTTTATGATTGCTTTGAGCCTTACAGAAACGCATACAAGTAATGTTCTTTCTTTACCATCGTTTCAAGAAGCAATTCATACCTATTATTCAGACCCAATGATATTTAGAACAAAATTATTTAGAACTACCAGCAATTTGGATGCAACAGAACATGATATTCGCAACAAAAAACTTTCACCTCATATTGGTTCATTGATGCTATGTGAAGCTGATCATCTTCTGAGAGACCAACCACTTAATCAGTACAGAAAGAAAATTATTTTTACTATTATTGCACTGCTTAAAGCCCAAAGAAATAATCAGTATTTTGCATTTCATCATTCAAATCACACCGTTACTTTGCAAACTTTAATAGAAAATACCGTGCGCAAATTGCATAATGAGCCACTTGTGCCACCTTATATTTGGTAAAAATAGCATAAAAAAAGTTTAAGGGCTTTCAGAAATGAAGGCCCTTTTTTACTGCGTATCGCTCTATTTTTTATAATTCTTCTTGTTCATTTTTTTCGAGGGCCGAACTACTTACTGCCAAAATACCACCATCCAAAATAATCTCGGTACCGGTCATATATTTTGATTCATTTGATGCCAAATACAAAACTGCATAGGCAACATCAATTGGATCTCCCATATGACCAAGCGGAATTCCAGCAGCTATCTGATGCATTCTTTTTGTTCTTTGTTGTTCTGTAGTGCCCAAAGTTACATTCCATAGGTCGGTTAAAATTGCAGCGGGACATACAGCGTTGCAACGAATGTTATACCCTTTTTCTGCGCAGTAGAGTGCGACACTTTTTGTAAAATTACGAACAGCAGCCTTACTAGAAGCATAAGCACTAGTATCAGGAGCGCCCACCATCCCAGAACGGGAAGCCATATTGATAATGGAACCACCCTTTTTTTTCATAAGGCCAATACCATATTTGCACCCAAGAAACACACCATCCAAATTAATTGCATGAACATCATGCCAAGATGCAAGAGAACAATGCTCGGGATCTTGCGGCCCATAATGCGTACTGAGCCCCGTAATTCCTGCATTATTAAATACAATATCAATTGACTCATATTTTTGAGCAAGAAGATCTGAAAGCTCTTTCCACTCATTTTCGTTTGTGACATTTAAATGATAAAAATCTCCGTTGATTTCAGCTGCTAATGCTGTACCTTGCTCCACCAAAACATCAGTAATAATAACATGAGCACCTTCTTGCGCTAAAAGACGTGCTGTTGCTGCTCCAATCCCCTTACTTGCTCCGGTAATTAATGCAATTTTATTAGATACTCTATTCATACTCTCTCTTTCCTTTTTTCTTCTTTACTCCTGAATATACTTCAAGAAAACCTCAATAGTTTGCGCAAAATCAAGAGTACTATTATCTATAACAATTCCACCTTGTGGTATTACCAAGGGAGAATGACCGCGCTCTTGATCTTTTGCATCACGATAAGCAATACGCTCTTTACATTCTTGCAGTGTATAATCATGGCCACGTTTTTTCTGATCTTTTTGCCAACGTTGTGCGCGTACATCGAGCGATGCTGTTAAAAAAAATTTATATTGCGCATGAGGAAACACTACTGAACCAGTATCACGACCATCGGTAACTACATCATACTGTTGCGCTAGTTGCCGTTGAAACTCACACATAGCTTCTCGCAAATGAGGTTGAGGAGAAATCAGACACACAGCCTGATCAATTGATGCATCTTTTAAATACTGTGTAATGGTAACATCATCATACACAATTTCTACACCATCTACTGGGTCATAGTGATACGTAAACCGACTATGATCGGTACATGCTGCAAGGTCTTCTGGTGCAACATTAGTTAAATTTTCTAAGGTATACTTATAATTATTAAGGAGTAAATAGGTAACTGCTCGGTACAACATACCCGTATTGAGATAATACCATCCAAGCTGCTCTGCCAACGCCTTGGCTACTGATGATTTGCCACTTGCTGTTGGTCCATCAATAGTTATAATCATACTTTTTACCCTTTCATAGATTTAAGTTCAGCAATATCAAGGCCATATAATTCTACAGTTGTTCGACCATTCCACGAGTTTTCGCTTACTTGCACAGCAATAGAAAATGGCTCTTCTTGTTGCGCTACAAGTAAAGGATATAATTCTGGACGATTAAAAAATACTAATGGTTTTATAATACCATCTGCAAACACCATACACTTAACGTGTAAATCTTTCAGAAGTGTTGGCTCATTAACCAAACTCACCCGTTCCATATAAAAAATAGGCTGACTATTTTGTGCACCAAATGGCTCAAACAACTGCATATCATGCATTAATTTAGTAGTAACATCACCCATAGCAAGCGGCGCATCACATACTAATGTTTGTTGTAAATCTTCTGGCGTTAACAGTGTTGCAAGTTCAGCTTCAAAACGTGCTTTAAGTTCTTGTAACTTATCTTTATCAAGTGCAAGACCAGCGGCCATTGCATGCCCACCAAATTGATCTAACAAATCTTTATGCTTTTCGAGCAAATTAAAAACATTGCATGCTGCAATTGAGCGACATGAACCTTTTGCTTTTCCCGATTTTGTTATATGAAACAGCATCGTTGGACGGCCATATTTACCCACCAAACGCGAGGCAACAAGCCCTATTACACCTGGTGGCCACTCTGATGATGCTGCTAAAATACAACGCTCTTTAGTGACATCAATGGTGCCATTTTGAATCAGTTCATCAACACCTTCAAAAATTTTGCGTTCAATCTCTTTGCGTGTTTCATTGAGCTGGAAAAGAACATTTCCAATGCGTTCAGTTTCTTGTCTATCTGATCCCAGCAAAAAACTGACCCCTTGGCGCGGATCTTCTAATCGACCAAGAGCATTAATTTGTGGTGCAATTCTAAAACCAATATCGGTTGAAGATAATTTTTTGTCGGAACATTTACCATGATGTTTAAGAACTTGCAGTGATAAACTTTCTTTTTTTGCCGCATAATGGAGACCATAACGGACCCAAAATCTATTTTCACCCAACAGAGGCACAACGTCAGCAACCGTTCCCAAAAGCAATAATTCGTATGCTTTGTCTGGAATTGGTAACCCTTTTTTTTGATAGAGCAGCGACAGCACTTTAAAAATAACCCCAACACCTGCAAATTCTTTAAAGGGGTAGGGACAATCATGTTGATGAGGATTAACAATTGCATAGGCATCGGGAAGATGGTCATGTGGCCTGTGATGATCGGTAATAATAAGATCGACACCACGTGCTTTTGCAACATCGGCTGGGCCAAATGCAGTAATACCATTATCAACGGTAATTAAAACTTTATAATTATTGTCTGCTGCACGCGTAACAACTGCTTCAGAAAGGCCATACCCTTCTTTTACGCGATGAGGAATATAGAAATTTACGTGTGCACCAAGTGGAAGAAGCGCGGACATCATAAGTGATGATGATGTAATACCATCAACGTCGTAATCACCTACTATTAAAATTTTTTCACCCGCATCAATTGCTGCAATAATGCGATCTACTGCTTTTTGAGCATCCTTCATAATTTCGGGATTACCAACATCTTGTTGATAAGAGCTAAACAGAAATTTTTCTATAACTTCTTTGTTTGCGTAACCGCGCGTTAGCAATGTTTGAGCAAGGGGAATAGAAAGTGTGTAGGAAGCTGCCACTTCTAAATTTTTTTCATGATCAATATACGGCAACTTCCATACATATTTGACGCCTTGTTTTACTGCCTGAAGTTTCTGCACGTTCTAAGTTCCCCCTGCTGCTGTATCTAACATTCTCAATTGAACATATCATTTTACTTCACCCCTCGATACTATTTTTGCTTACGCTCAAATCACTCAGGGCGAGCGGAATTAGATCCGCTCATGTCGAGTGTTTACCATTAGGTAAATGTATCGAGACACAAAAGCATGCTTTTAAATCACTTTAAATTTTTAACAATCGCAGCACCAAATGCATCGGCTGAATCTGGGCCATCGGCAGTTATAATGTTACCATCAATCACTACTGGTTCATGCACATAGATGACCTGATTTTTTTCAAATACATCTTGCAAATTACCATCACCATCCCAACCTGTTGCCTTTTTGCCACGTAAAACCTGTGCATGCGCAAGCACACGAGGAGCTAAACAAATAGCGCCATAGGATTTTTGAAGTGCAAAAACTTCATTAAGTAATTTGTAAGTTGTTGTGTTATCAAGACAATCCAATGTTCCTGGCCCACCAATCATATAAAAAGCACGATACTGACTTGGTTGTAAATCTTTAATAAGAGCATCAACTTCTACATTTGCACCAGCATGTCCAACAGCTATACCTGAATTGTCGGATACTACAGTAACTTCATAACCGTTATCTTCAAGCGCTGTGCGCGTTGCTTGATATTCATGTTGCTGAAAACCATTACTTGCAATAATTACTGCTACTTTTTTTTCCATATCAACCTCTGTATTAGGCTTTGCATATAACGTAACATATGCATAACAACCAAGAACTAAGAGCGCTAATGCCGCTATAACTTTTTTCATTACATACTCTCCCTTCTAGAATTAGTCTTTACGTTTTAACGTAGGGAATAAAATTACATCTTTAATTGAAGTTGTATTAGTAAGAAGCATCGCAAGACGATCCATCCCAATACCGCAACCAACTGTTGGCGGAAGACCATGTTCTAATGCTTTGATAAAATCTGCATCGTAATGATGCGCTTCATCGTCACCAGATTCACGATTTTTTACTTGATCTTGAAAACGTTCTGCTTGATCGAAAGGATCATTCAACTCATTAAATCCATTGGCAAGTTCCATCCCTGCAATAAACAGTTCAAAACGACCAACAATGGTTGGGTTTTCGAAATCACGTTTTGCAAGAGGAGACATTTCTACCGGAAAATCAATAATAAATGTTGGTTGGATCAATTTAAATTCTGCAACTGCTTCAAACAAGGTAAAGAGCTTTTGTGCATAACTTGCATCTTTGTTTGGAACATGCGCATCCGCTTTTGCAAGAGCCGCATCAATACGTTCTGGTGTAATATCTAAAGCGGTATAATCACTGTGTGTGGTAATTGCTGTTTGTACGTTCATACGTGCAAATGCTTTTCCAAAATCGATAACATGATCACCAAAAGGAGCCAGTGTTGTGCCACATGCTTTAGCAACAACTGATCTAAAAAGTTCTTCTACAAAATCCATCATATATTTGTAATCATGATGCGCTAAGTAAAACTCAAGCATAGTAAATTCTGGATTATGACGTGTTGAAACACCTTCATTTCTAAAGTTACGATTAATTTCGTACACACGTTCAAAGCCGCCCACAACAAGCCGTTTAAGATAAAGCTCTGGCGCAATACGCAAATAAAAATCGGAACCTAAGGCATTGTGTTTGGTAACAAATGGCTTAGCCGCCGCACCTCCAGGAATTGGATGGAGCATGGGTGTTTCTACTTCTATAAAATCATGACTTTCTAAAAATTGACGAATGCCGCTAATCAGTTTTGAACGAACAATAAATTTGTGTTTACGTTCTTGATCACTAATAAGATCTAAATAGCGTTGGCGATATCTGATCTCTACATCAGCAATACCATGGAATTTTTCTGGTAGTGGATGGAGACACTTACTAAGCAAAGTAAACTCTTCTACTTTGATAGTTACTTCACCTGTTTTGGTGGTAAAAGCAACGCCACGTACCCAGATAATATCTCCAAGATCGATAAAATCATGGAGCATCTGAAAAGCATTTTCTCCAATGACATCTTCCTTAAAATAAATCTGAATTTGACCCGAACGGTCTTGTAGCTTTGCAAAGGAACTTTTACCATGCGCACGAAGTGCAATGATACGACCTGCAACTGTATACTCTTGAGTTGAAGCTTCGTCGTAGGAACCGAGCACTTGCTCAGCTGTTGCAGAAACCTCTTTTTGAGCTGGCCATGGTTCTATGCCCATTGCTCGTAATTTTTTTACTTTTTCAACGCGGATATGATGTTCTTGCGATACATCGTCATGTCCATGGTTTGTGACATTGTCTTTATCTAACGCCATAATCAGGCCTCCGGAATTCTAGAAAGCGATTCATGAAATGATACGCCCTTTAGTATAGCCGGTTCTTGGTTTTATTAAAGAATTGGCTCTTGAGAGTTTTTATTGACTAAAAAAGTACAAAAAATAAGGGCAGCCGCAGCCACCCTTTACTATTTAATTGTGATTATTTTTTAATTTGATTTTGATAATCCTCTTTATCAACATTTGAAATTGCTTCTTTCATAGCCTTTTTAAGAGCATTTCTTTTGAATAACTTAACACCTAAAGAAGCTTGATCTGCAACACGTTTAGCTGCATCAAATTTTTGTCTTATCTTCTCTGTATCAGGAGGTAAAGTGGTTCCATATTCATCCTTGTTGATGTTTATCTGATCCATATAATAGGTAGGCCCCTTGTCATCATATGAATTGTCTATAATATTAGGCTCCATAATTTTATCTATTTCACGTTGCGCTGCTTTATCTGAATTGCTATATCGAATTGCTTTATATGCTTGATGTATCTGCTTTAATGGCTTCAACGCTATCTTCACCAATGGTTTTGCAACATAAAACGTTTCAGGAACTGCCAAATGCGATACTGTTCTTATTGGATTTCTTAGAGCATCATAGGTTTTTTTTAGAGATTTCCCAACCTCCCCAATAGAATTTCTAAGACCTTTAAGGGGAGTTTTTATAACTGCTTCCGCAGCAAGACTTGCAATATTACGTTCTGTAGACAGTTTCTTAATGTTCTTTAACTCTACTGTACTGATAGGTTCTTTAAGCCACTCCATTTCAACTATCCCACCTCTCATCCCCTGAGCACCACACACCAGTAAACTTGTAAGTACCACTATTCGTTTTTTCATCGCATCCCCTTTTTTTTAAAAACTAAA
>CAIQNR010000039.1 GCA_903873255.1 uncultured bacterium
CATTATTTGACAGATATATTTCATATTGTAATATGCATATGTAGTATTATCGTGAAATAAAATTTATATAATCAGTCGATTAAAAGGGCGTTATGAGAAAAAAAATTAAAATTTTGCTACTTGCTGGTCTGATACAAGATGCTTTTGCAAGTGAAGTGCCCGTTCAAGATCCGCAGAGCGTGGTTAGATTAGAATCAAAAGATAATCTTACAACAATTTCTAGATGTGTTGGCATTGGTGCAGCCGGATTCGGTTTTCTTGCATGCATACCTCAAATGTGTATCAATGGTAGTAATAATTTGCCATTAGGGCGGGATTTATTGAGCTATCCTATAGTTACAGCTAGTATTCTTGGCGGTGGAGTTGGTCTTTATGCTGCTCGCAATGAAATTTATCATGCCGGCATTACTATAAAAAGCAACGCAACATTGCTAATGGCTAAAGATAATTGGCATAATTGGGCTACAGGATTTGGATTGGGCTTTACGAGTGCAACATTTGTTGGATCAATGTTTTTACCAAAATCAGCTGTAACACCAGTAGCGGCATGTGTTGGCGCTCTTTGCTTAGCAAAAGGTATGCATGGTGCAAGCACAATGGCTGCAAAAGACCATACTATTGGTGATTTGCGGAGAGAAAATGGGGTATTACAAGGCGAATTAAAAGTTCTAAAGCCACAAGTAATAGAACAATCTACTATAATTGCAAACTTAAATTTTTTGAGAGGGCGACTGCAAGAGGGAGCCGATTTATTAGAGTCTGCAAAAAAAGAGCTTGAGGAAAATCTTGAAAAGGTTCAGAGCGATTTTAAAAAAGAGCAATCTAAGGTTTTTCAAAATGCACAATTAATTAGTTCTTTAAAAGCAAAAATTGAAGAGAAAGAACAGCAGCTTAAAATCCAACGTAAAGATATTGAGGATGGGAAACGACTATTACAAGTAAATACAGAAGCCTTGATAGGTTTAAAAGATGAACAATCTTACTTAGAAGAAAAAATAGCAGGAACTGGTAAGATTCAACTAGCAGGACTAAAGCATCAACTTGAAACAGCAATAGTAGCATCAAAGTCTCAGGAAGCTTTATTAGAAAAATCTGATACGGATAAAGCACAACACGCAAAAAGAAGCTTGATTTTGCATAGAAAAAAATCTGAACGAATTCTTTATTCATTGGATAACTACGGAGAACAGTTTTCTAATGAATTGCCTTCAACAGAATGTAAAATTGTCGGTCGTAAAAGAGCAAAATCAATATCATCAGATTTTAAATTTCCAATGATTAGTGAAAAAACTGATTCAACTATTACTTCTCGTACAGATTCAAGTGATGACAGTTCTGCTGTAAGCGGAAGTGCAAGCCCTGTTATGAGTGAAAGTAATTATTTGAAAGTTCCTATGATGAATAGATCCCAAGAATATTCAGATAATGGAGTTTCAGCAGAAAGTGGTGTTGGATTGGCATCAGCACTTGGTGTTAGTCAGAAACCATCACATGTTTTTTATTCATATTCAAAAAAATAGTTTTAAAATAAAATAGGTCTGATTTTTTCAGACCTATTTTATTTTCTGTATTGTCTCTATACATTTTTCAATTCTTTAAAAAAGCCTTGAAAAATACTCGACATGAGTGAAAATCTTTAATTTAAATACTTTTTAAGTAATTCATTAATAACAGCAGGGTTACCCTTGCCCTTGGTTTTTTGCATTGCTTGTCCAACAAAGAACCCAAATAATCTATCTTTTCCAGACTTATAATCAGCAACAACTGATGGATTTGCTGCAATAATTTCTTTTACTATTATTTCAAGTTCTGAAGAGTCGCCTATTTGTTCAAGGCCCTTTTCTTTTACGATGTCAGCAGGATTTTTACCTGTTTGTGTAATTTCTTCAAAAATCTCTTGTGCCGCACGAGTATTGATTGTTCCTGCACCAACTAAGTTAACAAGAGCCGCTAAGCGTTCTGGTGTAACTTTGCATGTTGTAAATGTTTCTTTTGATTCTTTTAGATACGCCATAAGATCGCGCAGTATCCAGTTGATAAGTTGTTTTTCTGAAGTATGTGTTGCTGCAGCTTCAAAATATGCACAGAGATCCATATCATCAAGTAAAATACCAGCTTCATACGCTGTTATTCCGTATTGAGATTGTAAGCGTGTAAGTTTTTGATCAGGAAGTTCGGGAAGATCAGCTTTGATTTTTTCTATGCGTGATGTTTCGATATGCATTATTGGTAAATCAGGTTCTGGGAAATAACGGTAGTCTGCAGCTTCTTCTTTAGAACGCATAGCAACAGAGATCTTCTTTTTAGGATCCCATAAACGTGTTTGTTGAATAACGCGGTCGCCACTTTCTATAAGCTCAATTTGGCGTTGAATTTCATATTCAATTGCATCGCCAATGTATTTGAATGAGTTAATGTTTTTAAGTTCACAGCGGGTGCCAAGTTCTTTTGATGTTTTTTTGCGTACAGAAATATTGGTGTCAGCGCGGAAAGAGCCTTCTTCCATATTTCCAGTGCAAATGCCTAAAAACTGAACTATAGCGCGTAATTTTTTAAGATAAGCTTTTACTTCTTGTGCAGATTCAATGTCAGGATGACTTACAATTTCAAGTAATGGGGTTCCTGCACGATTAAAATCTACAAAACTTTCACCAGTTAGTTCTGAATGAGAGTTTTTACCAGCATCTTCTTCTATGTGAATTCTAATAAGACGAATGTTTTTTTCGGTTCCATCTTCTAGTGTTATTGGAATATAACCATTTGCGCAGAAAGGATCTTTATCCTGAGTTGTTTGATATCCTTTAGGAAGATCTGGGTAGAAATAATGCTTACGTGCAAAAATGCTATAAGGAGCAATTTCTGAATTCGTTCCAAGTGCGGCTTTAATAGCAGAATTTAAGACTTCTTCATTGAGCACGGGAAGGGTTCCTGGGTGGCCTGTGCAAATTTGGCAGATATGTGTATTAGGAGTTTCGGTTTGGGCATTTGAGCAGCCGCAAAAAATTTTAGTTTTAGTATTAAGTTGTACGTGAACTTCCATTCCTATATCAATGCGATAATCGGGATAAGAATCGAGGATTGAATTTTCTGCCATGTGCGGCTCCTGATTAAATTTTAAGACTATTTATTTTGATTTTGTAGTGTATCACAAAAGGGAAAATATTTATACAGGGCTTGCTTGAGCTTGGTTTTAGTAAGAAGGTTATTTCTGTAATGCTTCATATTGGGCGATAATATGCTCAATTTTTGGCCGTAATGTTTTCCAGTAGTCTATGAGTATGCGAGCTAAATCGATTGCAGTATTTGCTTTTTTTACCATAGATTCATCATCAAAAGGATATTCATGTGCAATGTCATTCCGAATATCACGAAAGTTAAGCCATTTTTGTGTGCTTGGTAAAAACTCAAGTTTTTCCAAGAGATTTAACCCATCAATATAAGAGAGATTTTCCCGTTTTTCATTGGTAAAAAATAAAATAAAAGAAAATATTTTAGATCCTAAAAGATCTTGAAGTTTGCCAAAACGTGTTGTAATAATCTCTAAGCAGCCAATTTCTTGAATAGTAAGGTTATTATAGGCTTTTTCTGTGAGGGGTAGATAGGGTGCAAGCACCGTAAGGGCTTCGCTAGCTCTTTTTGTATGGAGATCTGCGATGGTCATATATTGTTTTAATAATTCGATGTTACTCATATTCATACTAATAGTATCCCTTCTTTTTTTGCTACATCATAAATGGGCAGTTGAAGCCCATTATTTCTATTAATCACAATATCAATATTTTGCTCACCAATTATTATTTGTAGATTGCTAGAAAAATTTAGTTTTGCTTCGTAAACATCATCAATAGTCGGAAGTGTAGTTTCTACATAAAGATCAATGTCGCCACCTTTTGCTTGCATATTAGTACGAGAGCCAAAAATCCATAGATGATCTTCTTTGGGGAATGCTTTTTTAAACTCATTAATAATTGCAGTAATATAAAGTTCGGGGAGGCGAATTTGATTATTCATTTTAAGAACCCTTGATTTTGAGTCGTCATAGATTTAAAAGAATACCATTTTAAAAGAACAAGACAATTGTAGATCGAAGAGATAGATGTGAGAGTAGTAAAAAAAATGGATATAAAAAATACGATTTCTATTGGTTTGTATATGCAATAGAAATCGTATTTTTAGTTGATTACTCGGTTTCTATTTTAAAAGTTCCAACAGAAAGAGTTTTTTCTCTTTCAAGAACAATTTTTCCGCCAATATTTTTTTCTAAGGTAAGTAGAGTGTCGTACTCATTTTCTGAAATATAATCGAATACTTCTGGGCTGAGCTTAATTACGATAGTACCTTGATTGCTTTTGTTAGAAAGTTCATCTTTAAGATGTCTTAAAAGAGCAAACGTTTCAGCTTGAACAGAAGGGGTTGCACCAGTTCCACAACATGCAGCACAGGTATCTGTGAGTTGTTTTGCAAGTGTAATGCCTGACCGTTTTCTGGTCATTTGAACAAGGCCAAATTCTGAAATTTTAAGCAAAACTGATTGAAATTTATCTTGTTCTTTAAGTGTTTTTTCAAAAAACTTGAATAATTTTTGTCGGTTAGAGCTATTTGACATATCAATAAAGTCGATAACAATAAGACCGCCAATATTTCTTACTTTAAGTTGACGAGTTACTTCTTGAGCAGCTTCCATATTGGTTTTAAAAATTGTTTCTTCTAAGTTTGTTTTACCTACAAATCTACCAGTGTTTACGTCAACCACTGTCATAGCTTCTGTTGCTTCTATAACAATAGATCCACCTGATTTAAGATGAGCTTTAGAATGAAGGCAATTTTTGATCTCTTTTTCGAGATCATATTTTTCAAATAATGGAGTTTTGCCAGTATATAATTTAACTTTTGCTGAATGTTCTGGCGCTATATGGCGAACAAAACGAGAAATTTTTCTTTGGGTTTCTTCGTTATCAATAATAACTTCTGAAATGTCGTCGTCTAAATGATCACGAACTACTTGAAACGGTAGCGCTAAATCTTCATAAATCTTTTGACCAACTTCTGCTGTTGCAAATGCTTTTTGAATGTTGTTCCAAGTTTCTATTAAAAAAGCAATGTCTTGTCGCATATGTTTTTCATCACAACCTTCTGTGGATGTTCTGATAATTGCGCCCATTCCTTCAGGAAGTTGGCTTGTAACAAGCTCTCTTAAGCGAGCACGTTCTTCGCGGCTTTCAATTTTTTTTGAAATTGCTATGCGAGCAATAGAAGGCATAAGCACAATAAAACGACCAGGCAATGCAAAACAAGTTGTTAATTTTGCGCCTTTTTCATTAATTGGCTCTTTGCTTACTTGTACTAAAATAGATTCATTTTCTTTAAAAATCTTAGAAATATCCATCGGTTGATAGTGTTTTTTTCTTGAAGATTCTTTTTCTGTTGCTTCAAAGTCGTCATCATCTGAATCTGACATTTTGTGACCAGCAAGTTCGCGGTCAATTTCTGAAATGTGTAAAAAACCAGCTTTTTCTTGGCCGATTTCTACAAATGCTGTTTGTATGCCAGGCAATACTTTGCTTACAAGGCCTTTATAGAAACAACGTTCGATATTGTTATCGGTATGGGACCAGAAGTAAATGTTCTGCAGGCCATCTTTATCTATAATTGCGATGCGAGTTTGCCAGGCTTCTTCGTTGATGAGTATTTTTTTCATGTTTTTTTCTCAATGGGAGCTTGTTGGACTAAAAATTTTTTCTCCTATAATGCTAGTATACAAGATATATCAACCCAAAGATAGAAAATTACCCACTTATAAAGGTTTTTTACAGACGCTTGAGCTTAAGTGAGTTAGCTCTTCAAGCTTAAGTTCTGTGTAGTAAAAAGAAAAAAAATATGTTAATGTACAAGCTCATAAGCTTAAAATTATAAATATATAAATGTACAAGGAGTTTTGATGAAAACGATGAAAAAATTGAAATTGGGCTTACTCTTATCATGTGTTGCAGTTTTACTTACTGGTTGTTTTGGTAAAAAGAAAAAGTCAGATAGTCAAAAAGTTGATTACTCAGGCCAATCTTCTAAGAAGAAAAAAGGTACCAAAAGATGGGATCCTAATTTAGAAGCATATGTGTTTGATGGCGATGACAATGACATGCTTGCTTCAAATTCAAAGAACAGTGAATTTCAAAAAGTTTACTTTGATTATGACAGAACAAATTTAAGAGACGACCAACGTCCTGTTGCTGAATATGATGCAAAAATTGCACGCGCAAAGGTAGAAGAAGGTAACAATATTATTGTTATTGGTAAATCAGACCGTAAATGTATCAGCGAAGTTTACAATACCGCAGTTTCTCAACAACGTGCAGATACAATGGCAAAAGAATTTACCGTTGCTGGAATTTCTCGCGATAAGATTATGACTATTGGTAAAGGTGATTCTGAAGTGGAAGTTGATGTTCCAGGTGCAGAACCTTTAAACCGCTGTGCAGTAGTGCAAATCGGTTAAGAATATTTTCTAAAAAGTTATGTACAAGATACTAAAAAAGGCCCAAACGGGCCTTTTTTAGTTGAATAACTTTGTTTAAAAGACTGTAAAATGAATATAAAGGTGATGTACTACTTCACCTGCAAGCGATCCATTGTTTACATGAATTTTGAAATTATCGTACCCATATTGACGAGCTAAAAATGTTGGTATGTAAAATAATTCAGCTATAAGAAGTTTGTCATTGGAAGTGATGGCGGCAAGATTGGGAATATGTTTTTTAGGAATTATTAATAATCCTTGTTTTTCATTAGGCAGTAATTCTTGGTTATTTTGAATAACTATGAGCTCCTCATTTTGATAAAAAATCTCTGCAGGATCAGCTTTTTGAATAATTTTACAAAAGGGACATTTTTGATGTTGATTGCTGGTCTGGGTTTGATTAGCCAGCAGGGTTCTATAGGTTCCTTGTATGCGAGCTTGCAATACAAATGGCATAGTTGTTAGTGCTATGCCTGAGATGAGTAGAGATAGAATTTTCATAAAGATCTTCCTTTTTGTTAGAAAATATCAAAAAGCATAAGCATTATTATTGAAAACTACTATCCTTTTTAATATGAAAGATCACTTAAGATTATAAGTTCGCGAACCATATCATCCTTTGATTTTTTTGATGTAGTAGTAAGGTTTTTGAATTGATCTTTAGAAGGTTCATTTTCTTGATTTGATTGTAAATTAATTGATTTTTTTTCTTGCGTCTTTTCTTCAATAGCTTTGATTCGATTATGACAATATACAATTATTTCAGGCATTTTTTTAGAAAACTCTTCATGACTACTAACGGTATCAAAAAGACTTTTTCCATTAATATTTAATTCTTTTGTGAAGAAGAATAATTGTTCAAGAGATTCGAAGTCATTTATTTTATCTTCCCAATTTAGTTTTTTAAAAACGAATTTATAAAACCAGTTATCAGGAGATTCAATAAATGCACTTATTCTTTTATTAAATAACTGGTGAGCATTTTTTGCATCAGCTTCAGCAAAAGATCTTTCTTCTGCCGACATATTTGGGTAGGGGTTTTTTGCAAGTAACTGGGTTAAAAGTGCTTTATGATCAGTTTTTTTTTCTTGAGTATGAGTGTTTAAACTGAGGGTAAGAAATAAAATTAAAAATCGTTTTAACATAATAATATAACCTCTTATTTATAAATAATATTCAATTAGAATTGTATAGAGGGATTGATTTTTGGTCAAATCGTGTATGGTGTTTATAACACTTAAAGTTGAAAAATATTATTTTCCAACGCAGAAATCTCTAAAAATAGCATCCATGGCTTTATCACTAATTGATTTACCAGTAAGCTCAGAAAGGAGAGAAAGTGCCTTTTGAAGGTGTAAAGAAATAAGTTCATATTCTTTACTTGAATGGATTAGGGTTTGCGCTTCTTTAAGCTCAAGGGCAAAAGATTGGAGAAGATTAAAGTGGCGTTTATTGAGCAAGAATGATGATGAGGTGTCACTAAAAAGAAGAGCTGTTTTTGTTTTGATAAGATCTTTAAGCCCCGAGATACCATTGCCAGTTTGGGCTGAAACAGAAAGTATTGGTGTAAAAAGATTATTTTGAATAGTAGATTTTAAATCAGATTTATTTTGAATGATAAGGCATTTTTGAGGATATTTTTCTAAGATATCTTTATAAATAATTGCTTCTTGATTAGTTGTAATGCGAGATCCATCAAGTACTAAAAGTAAGATGTCGGCGGTTTGAGCTTCTTGGTAACTGCGCTCAATTCCTTGCTGTTCAATGCTATCATTAGTTTGTCGTAAGCCTGCTGTATCTATTATGGTCCAGTAGAATCCATCTTGAAAAAAGCTTGATTCTATAACGTCTCGTGTAGTTCCCGCGATGTTTGTAACAATTGCGCGTTGTTTACCAAGTAGGGCATTAAATAAAGACGATTTTCCAGCATTAACAGAGCCTATTAAGGCTATTCTAATACCTTCACGAATCTGTTTTTGTTGATCAAAAAGAATAGTAAGTCGAGCTACTTCATTTTGAACAGAATTTAAAATTTCAGACATTTGATCAGAAAAATCCATTTCTTCTTCTAAAAATTCAAAGCTTGCTTCGCATAGTGCAATAGCTTGGATCATAGGTTTTTCAAGCGCTTGAATGTGCTGAGAAAAGCTACCATGAATTTGTGAAAGTGAAAGTTTTAAACTTTCTTGAGATTGAGCATGTATAAGTTCTTTAATAGCTTCTGCTTGTAAAATATCAAGTTTGCCATTTTCGACTGCTTGACGGGAGAATTCACCTGGCTGAGCTAGCCGTGCACCGCATGTAATGAGCTGATTTATAATATTTTCAATAATGAATGGATTATTGTGGCATGAAATTTCGATAGTATCTTCACCAGTAAAAGTTTTTGGCCCATGCATAACAAAAAAAAGCACTTCATCAATTATGTTATTATGAAAATCGATTATCCATCCATGATTAATGGTATGGGTCGGAATATCGGAAAGCATTTTCTTTGATGAGAGTTTAGCTGCTTTTGAAGCAAAAAAAAGTGCTTTTGAGCCAGATAACCGAATCAGTGCAAGTGCGCCGGTTCCCGAAGGAGTGCATTGCGCAACAATTGTGTCAGTCATCATATCAAAAGCACTTTGTTATAGTTTTTCTAAATAATTATTCAGGTTTCTTTGGTTCTTCAACCGCAGGCTTATTACCTGTATAACGTCTGCTTGAAACTTTAAGAACCTTACGTTGTGTTTGAGCTACAGGAATACCCATTACTGGACGTTCTGAGCTTTGTTCAACTGGAGCATGGTGCGCTTCTTGCTGAGGTCTTTCTGAAGGAGTTTCTGTGTGAGGATATGGTTGAACCATTGGTTCTCTATGTCTTCTTTCAGAATTTTCATCACCGCCAGATCTACGCTGACCTCTTCGGTCATCATTACGTCTATCTGATCGTCCACCATTGCCGCGTCTATCTCTTCTTTGGCCTTCACCGTCATTGTCTTGTTGTCTTACATATCGTTCTCTTGGCTCTTGACTGACTGTTTCTAGTCTTTCTTCAGGTCGTTCTTCATGAACTGGGCGAGAAGGTCTTGGCTGTTGAGTTGGACGAATTGCTGATTTAGGTTGTTCATGAGAGTTGTTTTTTGCTGGTCGCTCTGTGCGTTCCATGCGCTCTGGTCTTTCCGCGCGTTCTGTACGTTCCATACGATCAGGTCGTTCTGTACGCTCTGTGCGTTCAGGTTTTTCATTGCGTGCTGTGCGCTCTAACCTGTCAGTATAAGATGTGTTTTGGTGCGGTCTATTTTGTGGACGTTGATTTTGTCCATGAGGTCGGCGGTCATTTGTTCTGACTTGTTCTTCTTCAAAAAAGATTCCAACCTTTGCAGATTTTTTTGTGAATCCTAAGAAGTTTTTTTCGCCTATTTCATAAATTTTTACAGAAAATGCCTGTGGCTTGCCTGCTCGCTCCCATGCTTTTTCTATAGCTTTGGCAATCGATGATGCCTCTTCAACCAATGATTTCATTTTCAATTAGCCTTTCGTTTCGCGGAACTTTAACGTGTTTTGAGCAATACACCACTTGGATAGTATAGCAAAATGGTAGATAGATAGTAAATAAAGTATGTATTTAGTGATTTTTAAGCTTATCTTAAAACTTTCTTTGTGATGTTTCGATGAGGGCGTTCCGTTTGGAAGCCCTGTTTCCTTATGCTTTTGGTCAGTCAAAGGAAATCTCCAATTACTGTGATTGTAATTTGGAGCGGAAGACGGGATTCGAACCCGCGACCTTTGCCATGGCAAGGCAACGCTCTACCAGCTGAGCTACTTCCGCATATAAATATGCGCTTAAACTTAGCATATGACACGTAAAAGTCAACGTTTTGAAATAGTTGTGTATAGTAATGAGCGTATGAAGATTAAAAGGTATTTGTTATAGGAGTGAAAAATGTTGACGTATATTACTGGTAAAGTAGTCCTTGTTGGAGAGGGCTGCGTAACATTAGATGTTTTTGGTTTTGGTTTGCAATTCCAAGTTCCATCAACTGAAATTTTCAATAACAAAGAAACTGCAACCTTACATGTTCATATGTATTGGAATGCGGAAAATGGCCCCTCTTTTTTTGGTTTTTCTTCAGAATCTGAAAAAAAATTATTTTTACTTGTGATTAGTTGTTCAGGAATTGGGCCTAAGATGGCCCTTTCTTTATTAGCGCAGCTTCCTTCCGCGTTACTTATTAAAGCAATTCAAGAAAATGATGAAAAAGCTTTAAGTAGTGTAAGTGGTATTGGCCCTAAAAAAGCTGAACAAATTATTGTTCAATTACGGCATAAACTTGGGAAATTATTAGATTCAGGGCTTGTGGTTGAAGGAAAAGATTCTATTTCTATGGAGGAATGGAAAAACGTTACACAGGTGCTACAGTCGCTTAATTATTCTAAAGGAGAAGTGGAGATGGCTCTTTCTCATATAAGAAAAGAGAATCAGGGTGGCGCTAACTTTGATTTTTTAATGCGTCAAGCCCTATCGTTTTTGGCTAAACGGGTTTAATTTTACAAAAGGAAATTACATGTTTTTATCTATAGTATGTGATGTGCTTTATAGTATTTGCTCAAAAATTGATGAGTTTTTTGCGTTACCGTCACTTATAATGTTTCTTGCTATTGGTATATTTCTTACTATTAAAACAAAATTTGTACAGTTCAGAGCATTTGGTCGATTTATGAGTTTGCTATCGCGGGGTGTAAAACATACGCATGTTAAAAATGAAAAATCGATTAATCCTTTTCATGCTTTGCTCACTTCTATGGCAACAACTATTGGTATGGGAAATATTGTAGGGCCAACAATTGCTATTAGTACCGGCGGTCCAGGGGCGCTTTTTTGGTTGGTAGCATATTCATTTTTTGGTGCAGTTGTTAAATTTACTGAAGTGTCCTTTGCAATCAATTTTCGTACTCGTTTAGCATCAGGCAATTTAATTGGTGGACCTACTCAATATTTAAAACAGGTCAGTAATTTTTTAGCTATATGGTATGGTGCGGTGACAGTATTTTTGTTTGCTGGATGGTCCGGTTTGCAGGCAAATACACTGGCTACTATTTTTGCACTTGAATCTATTCCAAAAACAATCACTGGGCTTGTTCTTGCAGTTATTGTTTTAATTGTTGTACGTGGTGGCATTGTTAGAATAGGAGAGGTTACAAGTAAATTAGTTCCTTTTATGTTTGTTATGTATGTGACCTTTACTTTAAGCATTATACTTTCAGACATTTCAGGTTTATGGTCAGCGCTTTGTTTAGTAGTTGCAAGTGCATTTTCACCAAGCGCAGCGGTTGGTGGATTTTTAGGAGCATCAGTTATTGCTGCTATGCGCCAAGGAATTAATAGAAATATTTATATTACTGAAGCGGGTCTTGGAACTTCAAGTATTGCCCATTCTATGGCTGATACACAGCATGCAACAGATCAAGCAATTTTGGCTATGTACTCAATTATAGCAGATACTTTTTTGATGATACTATCAGGTCTTTTAATTTTAGTTACCGGCCTTTGGAGCCGAGGTGCATTTAGTAATACTTTGGTATACGAAGCTTTTAAGACCTACTCACCTGGTTTTGGTAAATGGGTGCTTTTGGCAAGTGTAATGCTTTTTGTTGTTACAACGGTGATTGGAAATAGTTTTAATGCAAGTCAAAGTTTTGCATCATTTACTAAGTATCGTTGGATGAATTGGTATTATGCATTTTTAGCGCTTGTTGTTGTGCTTGGTGCTCATGCTCAGGTACCGCTTGTGTGGAAGATTATGGATGTGATGCAGATTATGGTTGCTGTTCCACACATACTTGGTCTTTTTATTTTAACACTCAAACGGTCTGATGTTTTAAAGATTTAGTTTAATTCATCATTACTATTAATAAGTACAATTAAAGGTTGGCTTTCCGCTTGCTGAGAGTTTTTCTTTTCTGTAAGTGTTTTTCGTAAGAACATTCGGTCAAGTGTATTTTGCAAAGAAGATGCTAATTGAGAAGAGTGTGATCGTAAAGTTTTAATTTGGTCTTCTGTTAAGTTGTCTGATTCAGAAATTTTTTCATTTAATTTTTTAACAGAAGCGAGAAGTCTATCTGTTTGATGATCAAATTTTCTTTGAAGTTCTGCTTGATGTTGATTGCTGTTATCATTATCTGCAGAGGTTAAAGTGTTTATAGAAAGCATTAAAAGATATACATAAAAATTTTTCATACAATACCTTTCTTTATATAAAAAAGTAGATTGCAATACTCAGTAGCGCTGCAAAAAAACACCAGACAGAGGTGAAATATGCAGTATAAATCCATAAAGTGCCAAGTATTGAACCTACAGAAAGTAGGCCAATTATCCATGCTCTTTTTTTGCTTGAAATAAAAAATGGAGTAATTGTAGCAATAAAGTAGCAGATCATAGCCCATTGTGTGTGTCTGATTGGTATATTTATAGCGTAGGCAATATGGCTGCAAGAAATTTCTGATGTAACTCCATAATAATAGGAAAGCCATGCAAGCCCTGTTGAAATAGTAATTCCGATTCCCCAGGTCAAATAAAGTAAGTTTTTTTTAAGAACATTAGTTTCTAGCACAATAAGTGAATAGGGAAGTAATGCTGGCCAAACAAAGAATGCAAAAAAGAGGAATCCAAAAATCATATATCCTGTGTACGTAGGTTCTGTTGGATCCGCAAGTCCAACCCAAACAAAACCTTCACAGAGTTGTTGCAGTGCAAAAAGGAGTGGTATTGTGGCTAGTATAATTTTTTCATATTGTTTTTTTTGTAAAACGCGGTTCAGTGTGAGTGCGCCGATAAGAGCAAGAACTGCGCTTGCTCCAAAGCTGGCTTGAGCTGAAAAACACATATTTTATTCCCCTTTAATAAAACTGATAGAACTGTCAGTATGCAAAAAAAGGGAAAAGATTGTACAGAGATTGATGATTATGAGGTTTGATTAACTTCTTGTTGTGAGGTTGCAATATGTTTTATTGGGTCATGTTTTTCAAAGCCAAGTGATACAATTTTATCAATTAATTCCATAGGTTTAATACCAATCTCTGCAGCTTGATGGAACAAACAGGTTGCAGGTGTAAGTGCTGGAAGTGAATTAATTTCTAAAACAATAACACGTTCTTTTTTTGTTGGACTTGTGGTTGCAGATTGATAAAAACAATCAATGCGCGCATATCCAGCACATCCAACTGCGGTATATACTTTTTCCATTGTCCGTTTAACAAGTTCAAGTGCTGTTTTTGGTAGTGGAGCGGGTGTTTGATTTTCTCCAGCTCCTGGTAAGAATTTTTCTTCTATACTTAAAATTCCATTATTTGCAACAGCTTGGCTGGGAGGAAGTGCTTGTACAGTATCATTGCCTAGTACGCCAACGGTTAGTTCCATACCAATAATATATTCTTCGATAAGTGCGTAATTTTTACCATGTTCAAAAATTTTTGTAAGTGCAGAAAGCAGTTGTTCTTGATTATCAGCTTTGGCCACCATTACGCTGCAGCCATCATCATGAGGTTTAATAACAAGAGGATAAGGGATTAATGATGTTATGTGCGCAATTGTTTTTTCTTGATTTTGTAACCATTCAGATTTTGCAACTAAGAAATTTTTAGGAATTTCAAAACCTTGTGCATGTAAAAATGAGTTAGTTGCATATTTGTCCATAGCAAGTGCGCTGGTAAGAACAGATGAGCCATTATAGGGAATTTTAAGTGTTTCAAGCATGCCTTGTACCGCGCCATTTTCTCCAAGTCCGCCATGCAAAGCAATAAAAATAAAATCGAATTTATCTGAAAGGGATGCCCATGTTATTTTTGTGGATCGATCAAGGTCATATTCTATTTCTGATGTGGTATTATGCACCAATAATTTTTGATTTAAGGGGTACAGTTCCATGTTTGAATCTATAAAAAGTGGCGTTACTTCATATGTATGTGGAGACAACTTGTAACATACATTGCGACCAGAATTAAGTGATGTTTCTTTTTCATTAGAAGTTCCTCCAAGAAGTACACCAATTCGAATTTTTGCAGTGGTAGAATTTTGTTCCATAGCATTTCTTGTTGCCTCTATTTCTAAATTATAATTTTTTAGTTCGCTTGCAATTAAATAGTTAATGATATCAGTGTGACTCATATTAAGTTGTGCTGCTTGATTGAAAAAAAAGCTTGAAGGTGACATGCCACAAAGTGTATTGGGATCGATAATGACAACAGAACCGTCTTGCTTTAAAAAGCCGTCAATACGAGAAATGGTAGAAAAATTAAGCGCTTTCATAACCCTTAAACAGGTTTCTTGAATAGTTGTAGTGTCATGCTGTGAGCAACGAGCAGGAGTGAATTTTTGTGCAAATCCAGGCATATATTTATGTTCATAATCCAGAAGTTTAGCACCTTTATTGAGGGTTAATTCTGTTGGAGGAAGAGCGAGGATTTTTCCTGTTTCTGGATCTACTAGTGTTACACATGTAAATTCCATACCCTCAATTTTTTCTTCTATAAGTACTGGTTGTGGAGCACTAGAAATATAGAGAGCTTTAGAGATTGCAGGGATAAGTTCTTCGGTTGAATAAACAGCCGAAATTCCAAAGCTAGAGCCTTCATGGGCTGGTTTTATTACAACAGGAAAAGAGATTTTTTTTACAGAGAGTTCTTTAAGTATGTCATCAATTATAAGTGGTGTATTCGGGTAAATAGTAATTGAATGTGGTGTTTGAATGTTATACATAGAAAGTATTTTCTTTTGCATAGATTTGTCCATGCCAAGTGCGCTACCCAAAATTTTAGATCCTAAGTAGGGAATGCCAAGTACTTCAAGAAGGCCTTGCATGCGGCCATCTTCTGCATAGTAGCCATGTTGTGCAATGTACATAAAATCAATATTTTTTTTAAGATCATCCCATGCTATTTGTTCGGCTTCTTGTTGTAGTCTATGTTCAAAGTCAGTGATTTTACCTCGGTATAAAAAGCTCCAAGGTAGAATATAAAGATTATTTTGTTGAGTTTGGAAAAGAGGAATTGCTTCATAGCGGTTTGTATCTAAGTGATCACAAATGGTGCGCCCCGAGTTTAAAGATACTTCTCGCTCGATTGACATACCTCCCATTAAAACACCAATTCTGACTTTTTTCATGCGCTTAAAACCTTATAATGATCGTAATAATGCTTCTAGTATAACGAAAAATTACAGAGATAAAAAAATAATATTTTTAATCTATCCAGATAAATTTTACACGCAGTTGAATATTGGTGAGCATGTTCCAGACAATTTCAGAAGTATGAGGCGCGACTTGTTCTAAGGGCAGTCCTTCCCCCCATAAAACAACAGAGTCACCAACATGTGCCTGAGGATAGTTGCGTAAATCAACCATAATCATATCCATAGAAACACGTCCAATGAGTGGACATATAATATCATTAACAAGCAAAGGAGTTCCATCGCGAGCAGAGATTGGGTAGCCATCACCGTATCCACAGGCAACAACTCCCACAAGCATTGTTTCGGGGCAAATATACCGTGCGCCATACCCAATAGCAGATCCTTTTTGCATTATTTTGGTAGAAATAAGTTTTGTTTTAAAGGTCATAACAGGCTTAAGCCCAAGGGATTTTCCTGAAGTGGCCGGTAGCGGTGATATGCCATACAGAGCAATACCAGGGCGTACATAGTTGTAATGATGATCTGGAAAATTAAAAATAGCAGCAGAATTGCAGAGACTAAATTCACTTTCAATTGGTCTAATATATTCAGTAAAAAGTGTTATTTGCTTAGCATTAAGTGGATTATTTTTATCATCACTACATGCAAAGTGGGAAAGCATACGTATAGGTTTGTTGATGAGGGGATGTGTAATAAGTTGGTTGTAAAAAATAAGCGCATCATCAAGTGAAAAACCGAGTCTGCCCATGCCGGTATTAATTTTTATCCATGCATTAAGTGGTTGTGTAAGGTCACTTGTAGCGAGCCATTCAATTTGTTGCTGATCATGAAATACGACATGAAAATTATGCTCAGCTGCAATCTCAAATTCATCACGGTCAAAAACACCTTCCATAAGTAAAATGGGAGTTGTGATTCCTACCTTACGTAATATAAGTGCTTCATCAATTGAGGCAACGCCAAACATATCAACATATCCTTCTAGCCTCATTGCTACCGATCTAATTCCATGGCCATACGCATTGGATTTAACCATGGCAATAATTTTTGCAGAGCCAATTTTTTGTCTAAGAGTGGCAACGTTATGGAGAAGATTTTTTTTTGAAAGTATGGCAATGGTCGGACGGGACATTAGAGTTCCTTGTGGTCAATTTCTAATTGTTTTTTTCATAACTAAAATTCAATACCACTAGAATAATTTTTTTGCCAAGTTTTGCATAGGGCTGGCTGTATCGTTTCTCTTCGATTTGTTTAAGGGCAGCTTGGGGGGATTTGTTAAGTTTAACTTCAAAAATATAGATGTATTTTTCTGTCGAGCAATTTACCAGTATTTTAGGTTGGGGTATTTACTGTCGAGCAATTTAACAGCACTGCCCAATGAAGAAGCTACTAAATATGTGATACCTGTTACACCTGCAAATGCTGCAGCGCAAAACAAAGTAGTACCTGATACTATTCTAACTCTTCTAAAGGATCGCTTAGCAAAAAATTCGTCAGCAAATTTTCTTTTTGCGTCGCATTCTTCTTTTGTTTTGCCATAAAATATTCCCAGAGCTTGGGCTCCAGCTACTTTATCAGCAGCAATAAGTAATAATGACCTTGCTGTAAGAGCATATCCTGTATATAAGACATTTTGTAATGTGTCATCTATACAGTCTTTAGTGGTGTATTTGCCTTCAAAACGTTTTTCTATTGATAACCCTAGGTGTAGTGTCTGTATATAATTATTTCATATTGAATTAATTGTTGATTTTTAATACCGCAATAGTTTAAGATAATGTATAAGGTATTGTTTCTAGAAAAAATGGAGAAGTTATAATGAAAAAGATACTAATTAGCTTGGCAATAATAAGCTCATTTGTGCTGCAAGCTTCTGAAAAAACTGAAGAAAAATTATCAAGTACAATGTGTGGTACCTTAGAAAGATGGTCAAAGAAAGCCTCTGGTGGTACTCATCCGCGGGCTCTTATTGGGCCTGTTTTGTCCCATACAGCGCATTATTTTGGGTGTATTAATCCAGATACAAGTAAGAATTTTAAAAAAATGATTGATAAAACTCATCATACTTATTTGCGTGGGTATAAGAAGATTACAGGCGAAAGTGAGTTTTAATGAATAATATGAAACTTTTTTACACCATCATATTTTGTTTTTTGAGCGCATCACATAGCAATGGAGCTGCTAGTAGACTAAGTAGGTTAAAATTGCCAGAGAGTGTAAGAGTAAGGTTTTTTACTACCAGCAGGCCAAGTGCTAATAATTTTAATTCAGAACTTCCATGGGAAGTTTTGAATGTTTCTAAAGATGCGTCTAAGAAAGAAGTAGAGAATGCACGGCTTGCCTCATTGAACAAGTGGCATCCTGATAGGCATACCGAATTTAAAGGGGAATTTTCACAGAAAGAACTTACTGAAAGAACACAAAAAATTAATGAAGCATACAGCTCTTATAAAAACGATTTTTGGAAGAATATGGGAAATGATAGCAAAGCATCTTATCAATATCAATCAAGAAGTAGTGGGCCGAAAAATGCAAATACAGCAGATTGGAATAGATCTCATGGCTATAATAACTTTAATGAACAGCCTTGGTATAAGATGAAGTCAAGGGCGGTTATTGCAGCTACTCTTGCGGCATTTACAACAGCTCTAGAAGCGAGTCATTTAAGATATTTATTTAAATCTATACCAGAAGTGCAACCATACAATAAAGAACATTTTGAACATAGCCCTTATTACGTACTAGAGCAGATGGAGCAAAGGTATTATAGAGCTCAAGATCTTTTAGATCAGTATGAAGGAAAAAGTTTTTTAGAAAAAGGGCAGCAAGCTGATTTTAATCCAGTAGATGGTCTACTCACAACGTATAAAATGTTAGACAATCGTTCAGAGCTTGAAAAAGTAAGGTTTGAGATACTAAAAAATTTAAAAAATAATAACCAATTAGGTGACAATGATACCGTTTATAAGCATTCGGAAGAAGCTTTAGAAAAAACGCTTGATGAAAAAAATACGGTTTTAAATGGGATTAAATTAGAATATGTAAAAAAATCTACAAAAAAAACATTACGAATATTGTTAGATGTTTTGAGGCAGGCGGAAATGTAATGGTTTAAAAATTAATGGAGTTTAGATGTACATACTGTGCATTTAGATTACTCTTGGCGAAATTGTTAAAAATTGAATTATAAGGATATGAATATGCAAAAAAATGATCGTTTAGTGTGGATTGATCTTGAGATGACAGGTTTACACCCAGATAAGGATACAATTCTTGAGATAGCAGTTGTTGTTACAGACAATGATTTGCATGTTATTGCACAAGGGCCTGATCTTATTATTAATCAGCCAGAAGAGCTGCTTCGCTCTATGTGCGAAGAAGTTAAAGCAATTCATAATGCGTCAGGATTATATAAAGAAGTTTTAGAGTCAGCTGTTTCGCTTAAAGAAGCAGAAGATAAAGTTTTTGAATTTTTGCAGCAGTATTGCAATAAAAATACACCACTACTGTGTGGTAATTCTGTTTGGATGGATAAAGCTTTTTTAGCTAAGCACATGCCACGATTACATGATTTTTTTTATTATCGAATTATCGATGTTAGTACCCTTAAAGAGCTTGCTCGTCGTTGGTATCCGCACGAAAAATTAGCAGTTACACAAAAAAGCGAAAGACATAGAGCATTGGAAGACATCTTAGAGTCTCTTGAAGAGATGAGGCATTATCGCAAAGTACTTTTTAAGTAAGGAAATTATTATAAAAAAAGGGGATGGGATGAAGGGGATAAAATTTTTAGTAGGTGTGTGCTTGGTGGTTATAGCGCCAATATATGCCAATTCTTTTTTAGAAAAACTATCGTCAATAGCAGCACCTGTAGAGTATAAGGATATGTATCTTAATGAGCGCGATCTTATTAATGATAAAGGGCGAAGAAAGTTAGAAACAGTGTATGATGCTGCGTGTCAGTCAAAGCCGATGGGATATCTACAGGATCAATTGGATAAATTTCTACATTCAGACGCATTTAAAATACCTGATTCTTATCCAGATGCATCGTCTGAGTTACAGGAAAAATTTAATAAAATATCATTAAATATGGGTGTTTATATTTCTAAAATACGGTTAAAAGGTTTTCAAAAAGATCCATCAAAAGATATATTAAATTTAAATGGGAATGGAGGAGCATTTTTCCTTCCGAATTTGATATTTATAAACGAGATTGATGAGACACCATTAGAAGGGCTTTCGCCGGCTGATGCGCAAATTTATTTAGCAAATCAACATGCAATTCAAAATTTTAATATTGCGCATGAACTAACACATGCAAAAAATAATGATACAGTGCATGGTATAGCTACAGCATTTGTAGGAAGCGGTATTGGGGGTGTTGGTGCTTATAAGTTATCAAAGACTCTTATAAATAATTCAGCTCTTGCTCGTCTTCCTAAAAAATTTTTAATTCCTATAAAAGGGTTAGGTCTAGTTTCTGTGGCACTAGCAACTGAATTAGGCAGTTCTTTTGGGTGGCAAATCTCAAGTAAAGCTCAGGAAAAAAGGGCTGATACCAATGCAGCATATTCAAGCTCTATGTTTGATTTACCATTTTCTAGAGGTTATGAGGCCCCTGAGATTGAGGAAAAGGGATATCTTTCTGGTAAAAAATTATTGGAGATTATGAAACATCGTGTCGATCTTGGAACAGCTGAAGGTCTACCAATGGAAGTAATAAAAGCGTTTGAAAATGAAGTAAAGCAACATCAAAAAAATAGTTATGAAAGTGGCTGTGGCGTAAAATAGAGTTCACTTTTGAGAGAGACCGTTTCTAGTGATGCAAATGCTTGTGTGAGTGCTTCAAACCGATCCGCTTTTATATAAATTTTTCTACTAAAGACTCGTTTGATTTTAGAAACGGGCGGTTGCGCAGGTCCAAGGACACGTAGATTTTTGTATTTTAGCAGTAGTGATGCAATTAAGAATGCTTCTTGTTCAACAACTTCTTCCTTTTTATGTTTGAGTTCTATTTCTGCAAGGCGCAGTGCGGGTGGATAACCGATCAATTTTCTATTAATGATTTCGTGATCATAAAATTTTAAATAATCAATTTCATTAATGTAATTAAAAAGTGGATTATTGGTCATGCTTTGGATAATAACGCGTCCATTTTGTGATGCTCTTCCTGCTCGGCCGGCGACTTGGATGAGTTGTTGAAGTACTACTTCTTTTGCATTATAAACAGGAAAATTTAAATTAACATCGGCCCAGATGACACCCACAAGAGTTACTTTAGGAAAGTGGAATCCTTTAGTAATTGTTTGTGTGCCAACCAAAATATCAAGTTTCTGTTGTTCAAAATCACTAATTGTTTTTTGCCATACTTTTTTATTGGTTGTGGTATCCATATCAGTACGACCAATGCGAGCAGTAGGAAATAATTTTTGTAGAATGGTAACAATTTGCTGTGTGCCAATTCCTTTTTTTAAGAATTCTTTTTTATGGCATTCAGGACATGTCTCTGGCACGCGCTGATTGTAGCTACAGTAGTGGCATTTTAGAGTATCATCCGCATGAAGCGTTAAACTGACAGAACAAAATTTACAGGCGAATATATGGGCACAGTCTTTGCATTGAAGAAAAAAGCAGATACCGCGCCTGTTTAAAAAGATAATAGTTTGTTCTTTGTGAGCAAGTTGTTCTTTGATTCCATTATAAAGTTCGGTGCTGATCCAAAAGTTTTTGCGTTGTTTCTGATCAGTAAGTGTTACATGTTTAATGGTAGGAAATTTTCCACCAAAACGAGTTGTCAGTTTAAAGAGCTTCCATCCACGCGTTTCTACATTATAGAGCGATGTTATGGATGGCGTTGCAGATCCCATAAGTATTGGTATTTGATATTGTTGTGCGCGCATTAATGCAGCAGATTTGGTATTAATTTTAGGATGTTTTTTTTCTTGAAATCCAATTTCATGTTCTTCATCAATAATAATGAGCCCTAAATTGCCAATAGGAAGCAGTATTGGCAGATGGACGCCGATAATAAGTTGCTGTGTATTTTCTTGGAGCGATTGCCAGAGTGTCCGTTTTGTTTTTGCAATTGAGGCGCTATGAAAAGAAATAATAGGGAAATCGGGTAGTTGTGCTTTAAGAATTTTTTCAAATTGCGTGGCAAGAGTTACTTCTGGCAATAAAAGTAATGTGGTTTTTTTTTGTTTATAAGCATACTCAATAAGTTTTTTATAAACTTCTGTTTTTCCAGAACCAGTAACGCCATGGAGTAGAGTTGGTGTATAGGTTTGCGCAGTAATTGCAGGAGTAAGATAATCAACCACTGCTTGTTGTTCTTTGGTTAATTGTACATTGTTAACGGTTGTACGCTGATCTTGTTCAATGGCTTCGTCCGATTCTTTTTGTTCAATAAAACTACGTATGCGGGCAATAAAATATACAGGATCGGTTAAGTGATATTGTGCAAGTGACTCAATAAACGGTAAATAGTGGGGATCTTTTGGGAAAACTTCTACACTTATTAGTTCTTTAATGGTAAAGGTAGAATCTTTTTTTTCTGGGTAATAGGCAACAACAAGTGCGGGCACAATAGTGGTTCGTACAGGAACCTTAACAATGGTTCCTATCGGTAACGAGCCTAAAAAAGAGGGTACTTGGTACGTTAAGGGCTTGGTAAACCCAGAAAGTAATTTTACATCAACAAACATAGTTCTTTGAGTATAGCCCACCGTTATTTTTATGAAAGAATTATTCAAAATTATTGACCAGTTTTGCATAAATTACTTAAAAAATAGATATTGTAATTTTTTTTAAGGAGCCTGTTATGAAGAAAAATCTCTATTTTTCGGTATGTTTACTCGTGGCATATTCTCTTACTGCACGATCTGAATTTAGATCTTCTTATTATTCTTCAAGTTCTTCGGCAGAAGAAGAGCGAGTGAATGGAAAGCTTGTAAAATCTAAAAAATCGAAGGCATCTGTTGGAGATGAAAAGGGTGGACGCGATGGTAAAATTCTTTATGAAAAGTCAGATATAAATGAAAACGCAGAAAACTTTGATCCATTTGAAGGCATAAAAGTTTCTGGTGAAGATTATTTTAATTTTAAGGATGTGTATCGCAATAACAAAGAAAATAAAAAAATCATAAAGTTAGTAACAGGAAGTTGCTCAATTAATGCGCTTGGCGCAGGTTTTTCTGATACGCAAGATTCTATTGCTTTAAAAAATGCAGATAAGGATAAGGCTGGGGATTTTTTATTTGGTCTTTTTAGCTCAGATCTTTCTGAAGCTACTAACAATTTTGTTAGTGGAATGACTCAATCATTTTATGATGATATTCAAGTAGCTGATAGAGCAGTGCTTGATGGAGGTTTTGTAGTAGCACAAAATCTTAATGATGCGCTCGGATATGCAGGTGGATATGAAGTAAGTGCTGCTTTACTACAAGATCATAATAAAGCAATAACGTTTTCTGGTTCAGCGGGTTTTCATGCATTAGTCCTTTCGCGTGGAAAGCTTATAGTGGTTGATAGCCCTTTATGTATTGATAAGATTGCAAAGGGTGATATTTTTATTTTTGCAACGCGCTTATTTTGGAGTGTTATGGATGATGTAGACACAATGAATTTTGCAAAAAAGAATTTAGTAAAAAAGAACCCAAGTGTTTCAGCAATTGATGTTGCAGAAAATCTTGTAATGCAGGCTCGTAAAAAAGGCTGTAATGATGCGATGAATTTACTCGTTGTATACATTTTATAAAAATATCTTTTGAAAATCCTTATACTCATCTAAACTGCATCCTTAAATTTCAGATTTGTATAAGGATTTTCTGTGAAAAGATATGATAAAAACACACTTTTTCTGATTGATGGTTCATCATTTCTCTATAGAGCTTATTATGGTCTTCGACCTCTCCATACCCCTCAAGGGGAACCGGTACAAGCGGTGTATGGTTTCTGCCGCATGATTAAAAAGTTGATGGAAAAATTCGATCCACAACAGATCGCTTTGGTTTGGGATAGCAAAGGGAAAACCGAGCGACATGAAATTTTTGCCGACTATAAGGGAACACGTCAAGCTCCACCATCAGATCTTTTTGAACAAAAAGAACACATTATAAAATTTGCTGATTTGATTGGTCTGAAACAATACGCAAAAACAGGTGTTGAGGCCGATGATCTTATGTATTCACTTGCAAAATGGTGGACTGAAGATAAAAAAACTGCCGTTATTGTAACATCAGACAAAGACATGGGCCAAGCGCTTACCAACTCAATCACTATTTATGATTCATTTAAAGATATCATTATTGATGATGTAGCATTTATAGAAAAAATGGGCTTTGCACCAAAGAAAACAACATTCTATTTTTCTTTAGTAGGTGATACTTCAGATAATATTCCTGGTGTTAAAGGAATTGGAGCAAAAGGTGCTTTAGATTTGGTAACAGAATATGACTCGCTTGATGACCTCTATGCACGTCTTGATACAGTAACAAGTAAACGTCTTAAATCTGCGCTTGAAGCCCATAAAGATGATGCCTATCTGAGTCAGAAGTTGTTTACATTAAAATTTCACCCAGTACATGTTAAAGAGCAAGAGTTAGTATTTAATAAAGATGGTTGGGTTAATGCACGCTCTCTATTTGAAGAACTTCATTTTACAAGCATGGTAAAAGATATTCCGGCACCTGCAGTGCAACAAACACTTTTTTCTTCGTTTAAAACAAGTAAAGATCGCGGTTATACATTTATATGTATTACAAAAAAAACAGATTTAGATGATCTTATTGAAAAAATTAAACACAAAAAATTATTTGCTTATGATACGGAAACAGACAGTGTTAATGCGTTGCAATGTACTATGGTTGGCATATCAATCTGTTTAGAAGAAAAAACTTCTTATTATATTCCTTGTGGACATGTAACTGACGAAGAGCAGCTTACAATAGATGTAGTTGTTGCAGCATTTAAGCATGTTTTTGAAGATAAAAATATTCATAAAATTGCACACCATGCAAAGTTTGATCAGTTGGTGCTTTCTAATTATGACATTCATGTACAAGGTACTATTTTTGATACCATGATTGCTGCGTATATGGTTAAAGAAGATTGGCAAAAATCATCACTTAAAGAGCTTTCTGAGGTCTATTTAAGTGAGCCTATGCTTACGTTTCAGGAAATGGTTGAAAATAAAAAACTTAAAAATTTCTCGTATGTACCCTTACAAGATGCAACAGAATATGCAGCAGCAGATGCGCATCAAACATTTAAATTGTATGTAGTTCTTAAAAAGATCCTTGAAGATAAAGATCTTACAAAGTTGTATTACGATATTGAATTACCTTTAGTGCAAGTACTTTCCGATATGGAAGAGCGTGGAATTTATTGTGATATTGCGATATTGCATCAATTAAATACTACTGTTATGCATCAATTAGAACAAATTCATCGAACTATTATTGGTTTGATAGATCCTGCGTATGCATCAATAAATCTTAATTCACCCCGTCAGGTTGAAGATCTTCTTTTTACTAGTCTTAAACTTACACCACAAAAAAAGAGTGCTAAAAGAACGAGTTATTCTACTGATAATGAAGTGCTTTTGGAACTGAGCAAAGATCATCCGATACCTTCTTACATTATTCAATATCGTGAACTATTTAAATTAAAAAGTACTTATATAGATGCGCTTCCTGGGTATGTAAATCCAAAAACAGGCCGTATTCACACCACCTATAGTCAGATTCGTGTTGCTACCGGTCGTCTTGCAAGTTCAGATCCAAACTTACAAAATATCCCTGTTGATGGGCTCGGCTCTACCGTTCGTATGGCATTTAAAGCAGAGCATGCAAATCAGGTACTTGTATCTGCCGACTATTCACAAATTGAACTTCGTATACTTGCTCATCTTACACAAGACCCAATTCTAATTAATGCATTTAAGCATGGGTACGATATTCATAAACAAACAGCTGCTGGTATTTTTGATATTCCATTAGATGAAGTTACTGAGCATCAGCGTTCGGTTGGTAAGCGTATCAACTTTAGTATTTTGTATGGTCTTACCCCATATGGCCTTTCTAAAGATTTAGATATTTCACTTAAAGAAGCAAAGCATTTTATTGATACGTATTTTGCTCATTACAAACATGTTCGTCCATGGATGGATTCTGTAATAGAAGAAGCAAAGCGTAAGGGATATGTAACAACGCTATTTGGTAGACGTAGAGCGGTGCCAGGACTTAAAGAAAAAAATAAAAATTTGTATGAGCTTGCATGTCGCATAGCAATTAACACGATTCCTCAAGGAACCAGTGCAGAGATTATGAAGATTGGTATGTTACACGTTGAGGCAATGTTGAAGAAGAAATTTCCTAAAGCACATTTACTTCTTCAAATACATGACCAGATTTTGGTTGAATGTGATAAATCTGATGCAGCTGAAGTTGAAAATTGTATTAAAGAAGAGCTTGAATCAGTTGTTAAATGGAGTATTCCATTGACTGTTTCAACTGGTAGAGGAAGGAGCTGGAAAGATGCTGAATAAAAAGAGTATGTTTTTGCTTCCTGTTATTTTTTTTACATTAAATGCTGCAGCAAATAGACCTCAAATAAGGTCTATTTCGACATTGGCCTATGATGATTCGCATGTGAGTGTAAGTTCTATGAGCTCACAGAATAAAATTTCAAAATGGGCTTGGTGTTTGGGATATTTATGTTGTGGCAGAAAAAAAACAGTTATAAATCAATCATTTGATAATTCACTTAAAGCACGTTCTGCTTGTTTAAGTGTAGATGATAATGATCAAGAATTGATATATCATGCTATGAAAAGGCCAAGGGTTGAAAATGTTTTAGATGTAATACCGGATGAAGTAGTTATTTCTGAAAAATATGTATCAACTCCCTATGCTAATACATACTCTGTAATAAATCCTCAAAGACATGAAGATTCAATATGTGTAAGACATGCACAAAGTTTAACCACTATTAAAGAAGAAGATATTAGAGAGGAAGATAATGGAAAATTTTGAAAAAAACGTACAGGTCGATAAATCAGATATACTGGGTGCTATTTTAGATCCACTTGAAGATGGTATAAGTTCAGTTGAGTTACTGCGTGTTTCTGGTTCTGATCTTGATATTGCAAATGCAGCGCGCGTTTCTTACGGACGTATTTCTCATGAAATTAGTGAGCGAGATAAAACACTTATTACTTTTTTAATGGAGCATGAGCATACGAGCCCCTTTGAGCATAATCAGCTTTCTTTTCGTATAAAAGCGCCTATTTTTGTAACGCGCCAATGGATGCGGCATCGTATGAACTCGTATAACGAAATTAGCTATCGTTATGTAAAAGTTAATACTGAGTTTTATATACCAGCTACCTTTAGAATGCAGGATGCGCAAAATAAGCAGTCATCTTTTGGTGCATTTGTAAATGAAGAAATGTTGGCTGCTTACAAACAATCATTAGAATATTCATATGATACTTATAATAAAATGCTTGATGCTGGAATTTGTCGTGAACAAGCTCGCGCCATTTTGCCAGTTGCCACTTATACAGAGTTTATTTTTACCTGCAATCTTCATTCACTTATGCATTTTTTAAAATTACGTCTTGGGTCTGGAGCGCAAAAAGAGATTAGAGCTTATGCAAAAAGTCTTTTAATTTTAGCGTTGCCACATTTTTCTATTACACTAGATGCATGGAGAAAAAAGTATCTTCCAGAAGAAAATTGGATAGATGACATTACTGAAGTTAAAAAATGGACGCAACAATTAGGATAAGTTTGGATATTATATGAAAAATTTATTACTTTTATCATTAGTGTGCGCTTCAGGAGTGTATGGTATGAACCCTGAAGGCAAACCGCTCCTTGTATCTAAAATTAATGGATCAAGGTCTAGATTGCCGGGGGTAAGCGATTTTTCAATAGATATGCAAAAAGCAGAAATAACAGAAGAAGCAGAGTTAGGATGTGTAAAAAAATCTGGGTATGGTAAAATATGCCTGACAGCAATGGCAGTTAGCGCGTTCACTTCATTAAGCGCAGCTGCTTTATGGTGGGTAATTACACATCAAGATGGGCAAGGTCAAGTTGGTAATTTAGGAAATTGAAAATTAGTTTAAGGAATAAAAATGAAAAAAAGTTTAGTTATTATAAGTCTATTGTGTTGTGGGCTGGTTAGTGCAAGTTCAATGATTATCTCAAAATCATCAGATTCTTCTGGAATGCATAGTAGAAATAACTCATTTTCCCAAGCGTCGCTTGCTGCAATGATGAGTCAGAATGCTACTGTTTTTACACAACCTACAGGGGTTAAAAATAGTATAGGTAAGGAGCTTTCTGTGTCTGAAAAAGCAAAGCAACTTGCAGCTATGGGACTTTTAGGTGTTATAGGGCTAGGCGAATGTTTAATTGTGGCAGGCTGTTGTTAAGCTCAACTTCCTTCTTTTAATCTGAAGGGGTTGACTTTCGGTCAAGGATTGCCATACTAAGAGCAACTTTTGGGATTATTAATCCCTTGAAAATCAAAAAAATTCTCCTAAAAATCAAAGGATAAGTCGATGGCAACGAGTAAAGCTGGTGGCTCAACATCAAACGGTCGTGATAGTATTGGTAGAAGACTTGGTACCAAAAAGTACGCTGGTGAAGTAGTTCAACCTGGTGATATCATTATCCGCCAAAGAGGAACTAAATTTCATGCAGGCGCTGCTGTTGGTATGGGTAAAGATCATACGCTTTATGCATTAGGTGCTGGTACTGTAAGGTTCCATTACCGTAGCGGTGGGCGTAAGTACGTATCTATCGATTCAGTTTCTGAGTAATCCTGTTTATTAGTCGCAAATTTTGCTTTAAACTATAAAACATGGTAATACTTCCTCTATCGAGTAATGGAAAAAAACCTTTTTATTCATCGGAGAGCCAGAATGACTGCGCGTTCTTTTAATTTCCTTAAATACAAATCTTATGCTGCTTGTTTTTCTATAGCGTTTATTTTAGCTGGTATTGCTGGATACGTGCATAATGGCGGATTCAGATACAGTGTTGATTTCACTGGTGGAACACAGTTGAGATTTGAATTTAGTAAGCCCGTTGGTTCAGAAGAATTAAAAGGTATTTTAGCTCGTAATGGATGGGAAGATGCTGTTACCCGTGAGTTTAGTCCTACTGAAAAAGTTGTTAGAGTAAAAGAGTTTGTAAATGATGCTCAAGGTCTAGCTGTAGCTATTCAGGGTGCATTACAAGCAAATTTGCCTGACACTACAGTAATATTGCATGAAGTAAACGGCGTTGGGCCTGGCACTGGCCAAGAACTTCGTTGGAATTTTATTCTCATGTTGCTTGCAGGATTTGCGCTTATGTTTTCCTATATTGTTGCACGTTTTTGGTCTCTTTCTTATGGAATTGGTACCATTATTGCGTTGCTTCATGACCCGCTTGCTATTTTAGCTGTGATTGCAATTACAAAAATTGAAATTTCTCCTAATATTATTTGCGCAATTATTATGGCATTGGGATATTCAATTAACGATACGATTGTTATTTTCGCTCGCATTAGAGAGCGATTTGCTACTTCTAAGCCTGGTGAAAGCCCAGCAGCTATTGTAAATGAAAGCTTAAACTTAACGCTTACACGTACAATACTTACAAGCTTAGCAACTTTTTCTGCTGTAGCCGCACTTTATATGTTTGGTGGTGAATCTTTAAGAGATTTATCCTTGGCATTTATGGTAGGAATTTTGGTTGGTACCTATTCCTCTATATTTGTTGCAAGTCCCATCATGTTGTTCTTTAGACGTTAAAAAAAATAGAAATTTTTATTTATGAATAGCGTACAGTTATTCATAATATATCTGCCTTATATTGATAGACGGTGCGTATGCACCGGTCTATCTTTGGGACGATCTGTAATTATACTTAGGAGGGAATTTTGATATGAAAGATGATAAAATGACTATTCCTGCTGCTCCAAAAAAGAAGCCAGTTGTTCGCAAAAAAGATCCAAAATTAGTAGTACAAGAACAAACTATTGAGCCAGTAATACAACAACAAGTTGTAGCGCCTGCGCCTGTTGTATCTCCTGCGCCTTCTATTGAGCAGCCGCAAAAACCTGCAAAAGAAATTGTTAAAAGACAATATTCTCCGCGTAGTCATCCAGCTCCTCATAATCAAAATCAAAATTCTCAACAACGCCAAGAAAATTACCAAAGACAAGATCAGCGTCAAGATCAACAATCATCACAACAACAGCAGCACTCTTCTTACCAACAAGCACAATCTAATCAGCAAAATTATCATCAACAACGCCAAGAAAATTATCAAAGACAAGATCCAGCACCTAAAATATTAACGCGCGAACAAATGGAAGAATTTTCAGTTCAAGAGCTTAATATTCATGCACGTCGTTGGGGGATTATTGGTTCAAGTTTGATGCTCCATAGAGAATTAGTAGAAAAAATTTTAGAAGCGCAGCAACATCCAGATAGAGAAATTGCTATTGAAGGTGTGCTAGAAAAATTACCTGATGGTTTTGGTTTTTTACGTTCACAAAAGTTTGATTATATCTCAAGCCCAGATGACGTGTATGTATCCCCATCGCAAATTCGTCGCTTCGGTCTTCGTACAGGTGACACCGTTACTGGTACTATTCGCAAGCCAAAAGAAGGCGAAAAGTATTTTGCTCTTTTAAAGGTTGATAAAGTTAATTTCCAGGATCCTGTTAAGCTTAATGAACGACCAACATTCGATCGTTTGTCGCCAATGCATCCTGACAAAAAATTTACATTGGAATCTGATCCTCTTAAAATTTCAACTCGTTTAATGGATATCTTTACACCTGTTGGTCGTGGTCAGCGTGGTTTAATTGTTGCACCTCCAAAAGCTGGTAAAACAATGCTTCTTAAGGAAATTGCACAAAGTTTAATCACCAATCACCCTGATGTGTATTTGATTGTACTTCTTATTGATGAGCGTCCAGAAGAAGTTGCAGACATGAGACGTTTTGTTAAAGGTGCTCATGCTGAAGTTATTAGTTCTACTTTTGACGAATCTGCAGAACGCCATGTACAAGTTGCAGAAATTGTTCTCGAAAAAGCAAAACGATTTGTTGAGTCTGGTAAAGATGTTGTAATTTTGCTTGATGCTATTACTCGTCTTGCTCGTGCATATAACACAACAGCTCCTGCATCAGGTAAAGTTCTTACTGGTGGTATTGATGCTAATGCGCTTCAACGACCAAAAAGATTCTTTGGTGCAGCTCGTAGCATGGAAGAAGGCGGATCACTTACCATTATTGCAACAGCGCTTGTAGAAACCGGTTCTCGTATGGATGAAGTCATCTACGAAGAATTTAAAGGTACTGGTAATATGGAAATGCATTTGAGCAGAAAGCTTGCAAATCGCCGTATTTACCCAGCGTATGACTTGTTGATGTCAAGCACACGCCGTGATGATTTACTATTCTCAGAAGAAGAGCAAAAACGTTCATGGGTTCTTCAGAAGTTCTTAGCAAATATGAATCCAATCGAAGGTATGGAATTTATGATTGATAAGATGAAAAAATTCAAAACTAATGAAGAGTTTTTTGAATCTATGAATAAGCAACGTCCAGCTGCATCTACTACAGGTACTAATGGCAGCGGTTCATCTGACGTAAAGTAAATCAAAAAATAGTAATTTAAAAGACAGTTTTGTGGTTCAGCAGTGAGCATACAAAGCTGTCTTTTTTTGTATTTAAATAAGCTTATTTTGAGCTTTTTTGAAAAACATGCTGTACTAATATTTTTATAACAATTTTGTATTTGTAAAGGAGAGTAAAATATGAAAAAAATGGTACTAATATTTTTAGCTCTTATCGCATCTGTGTATGCAGGTAAAGATCCTAAATATCAATCAAAAAGCTATCAACCAAAATTTTTAACGACCTTAGAGCGGCAACAAGCAATACGAAAAAATATTATTGGAGATCGCTATTCTAAAAAAGATTTAGCATGTCATGTAATGGTAGGAATTGGTGAGCTAGGTTTGGCAGCATTATTTTTCCCTTCTAAGTTTGATAATCAGACAAATCTAGGTCGGCTTGTAGTAGCAACCATGTTTTTTGCCGATTCTATTATTCGTCAGGGTACAGCTATTGAAAAATATATTATTAGAAATGATATTGAGTAAGGAGATTATGTATGAAAAAGTTATTAGGATTATTAGTAGTTGGTTTCATCGCTCTTAATGGAGCAAATAGTGATGAAAATGGAAATAGAAAAAGAAACGTTGAGATGCTTTCTCCTTATGCTGATAAGAAATTAAATTCAGCAGTGCTATCTTGTTTAGATACTAGTCAGAAGAAACTTTCTACTTATAGAAGTATGTACGAACAAGAGAGAGAAGATAGTAAGGAATTTGGTAAATTGATGTTTGGTATTGGTGTATTTACATCAGCAGCAGGTTTGATTGGAAGGTTATGGTGTCAGCAACTAACAGATGATACTACTCAAAAATCTTTAGAATGTCCGGATAATGCTTGGTTTGGAGTGAGTGCATTAGCAGCTTTTGGTTGTGGATTGGCTATTGCAGTTCATCGCCATGCAGTAAAAAAAATTAAAGAAATTGATGTTCAAAAAGTATGATGTTTATAAAATATCAAAACCTAAATCACTAAATTTTTCTTGTTGAGCCTTGTAATGACCAACAAAAGCGATCATGCCAGCGTTGTCGGTGCAATACCGAGGGGATGGAAAGAAAAAAGGAATTCCATATTTTTTAGCTGCATCTTCAAGGCGAGAGCGAATATATTTATTACATGCAACGCCACCAACAAAAGCAAGCGCTTTATAGTCATCAGACTCAGAAAGCGCTTTTTCTACTTTCTGAACAAAAATATCAGCAATGCAAACCAAAAATGAACTGGCAATTTTTTGCTTCAATTCCATGCTGGTATCAAGCAATTCTTTTTTTTGTAGATCATAAGCGCCACGTTTTACAGCGTCATACAGTACGGCTGTTTTGAGCCCTGAAAAGCTAAACATAAGATCATAATTTTTATTGCGTGGGTATTTAAAAAAATCTTCAAAACCAACTTCTGCTGCAAGTTTTTCTATAATAGGACCGCCTGGGTAACCAAGTTGAAGTAGTTTTGCAACTTTGTCAAAAGCTTCACCAGCAGCATCATCAAGTGTTGTTCCCAGCGTGGTGTAATCGCCATAATCTTGTATGTCATAGATGCTCGTATGGCCGCCAGATGCGGTAATGCATAAAAACGGAAAAGGAATTATATTTTCTATGCATGCAGAAAAAGCGTGCCCTTCAAGATGGTTGATAGCGATAATTTTTTTATTCAGTGAGCCTGCAAGTGCTTTTGCAAATGAGACACCAATCAGAAGAGATCCTGGAAGGCCAGGCTTGTTGGTAACTGCAATAACATCAATGTCATTAACAGTCATACGTGCACCATCAAGCGCTTCTTGTGTGATAGCATTTATTTTTTTAATATGCTCGCGCGATGCAATTTCGGGTACTACACCACCGTATCGTTTATGCATTTCTGTTTGAGAAAAAAGGGCACTTGCAATAATACCTTGTTCGGTTGTGTAAATTGCAGCGGCTACTTCGTCGCATGATGATTCAAGGCCAAGAATAGTATATTTTTTCATGATATCCGTGTTTTAAAAATTCTAGCTTTAGGTGATTGTAGAATAACCCATTCTTCCTTTTTATGGAACCCATCTACGTCTAAAGATGCAAGCAGAGCGGAAGTATGGGCATATTCAAAAAGATTTTTATCAATATCAAGGTACAAAATTGTGGGTAGTAGAATAGATAAACTATTTTTTTTCCAGGTTGCTACAGGGCCAAGTCCTTTAATAAGATCGGAATCTTCAGAAATAATAAGTGCAGTCTGAGGGATAGAAAAAGGGCCAATATCTCGTTTTTCTTGCACAGACCAGGTGAATGTATCTTTTAAGTTAGAACAGGTTATTTTGGTTAGTACATAATGGATATAGGGTATTCCTTTAGGAACAAGAAGCGAGTTGATAGTGTTGCTGGTCGGGGCATCAAGAAGAGTTATAACAATATCAAATGAAGCAAGTTCTTGATTAAGAGAGCATGCATAGCTAAATAAAGGCAGTCCGTCATTGTCATGTGTTTTAGAAAGTGTTGCCACATTGCCACCATAATAGACTCGTGGAGCGGGACATGTATCAAGTTGAACATTTTTAAAAGCTGCAGGAAATTTTATGAAGCCAATGTATGAGGTTACTTTTTTTATTTCACTTTCGTGGTAGGCAAGAGGAAGTCGTATGGTGGTAGAAGGGATAATTGAGGTAAACTGACAGAGTAGCAAAAAGATTGGAATGGTAATATACACGCACTTTTTCATAGAAATCTCCTTTATTTATAAGCTTCTTGTTGTGCTGATAGGGTTTTGTTAGAATATACCTGATAATCATATTTTAAAAGGCAATAATAACTCTTATTTTCAATATTCAGTAAGTAGTCTGGAAGAAAAGCATAGTAAGGGGAATAATGTATTCACGGGTTAAAAATTTTTTTAAGGATGCAATAAAAACAGATACTTCGCCTACTAAGTTGGCAGTTGCTATTGCCTTTGCATCCTATGTAGCATTCTCTCCTTTTTTGGGGTTTCATACCATTATGCTTATTGTGTTTGGTTGGCTTTTTAATATTAATATTCCATTTTTAGTGGGTATTGGATACGCAATCAATAATCCATGGACAATGGTGCCAATTTACATGAGCGGCTATCTTTTTGGTTATTGGTTACTCCATACCTTTATGGCTATTCCTGTTGAAGGTTTAAATCCTGCATGGATGGAGTGGTTTAGTCACAAAATTATGGATATTTTACATATACAGGAACCTTCATTTTGGGCTTTTATGGTAGGCGGTAATGTTGTAGGTCTTGTATTTGCCTTTTTAACTTATCCAGCTGCATTGGTGTTTTTTAAAAAAATGGCTCGGGAAAACTAAGGGGTCTTATGAAAATAATTAGTAAAAATAAAAAAGCATTCCATGATTATGAAATACTAGAAAAGATAGAAGTTGGTCTTGTACTTAAAGGGGACGAGGTTAAATCTTTACGCGCTGGGCATGTTAATATGACAGGGGCCTTTGCAACAGTTCACAATGGCGAACTTTACATGATTAATTGTCATGTTACACCCTACGACAAGGCATACATTAAGAACGAAGATGATGCTAAACGTAGTAGAAAATTATTACTCCATAAGCGTGAACTTAACCGTTTGATTGGTGATATTTCTTGCAAGGGGATTACGCTTATACCTCTTTGCTTATATTTTAACAATAAGAGTAAAATTAAGCTTGAGCTTGGCGTTTGTAAGCATCGCAATGCTGCTGGCAAAAAACAGGTACTTAAAGAGAGGGATATTAATCGTGAGACCTCTAGGGAAATGAGGGGATACAAAAGTTAATCGCTTGTAATCCCTACTAATCTCATCTACACTTAAAGTTATAAATCTTTGAAATATCCGGGGGCGCACTGGTTTCGACGTGCTATTGAGGTCCGTGGAAGCATGCCGAGCTTTTATTGAGTGCTCGTAAAACAAACAGTAAAACAATAAGTGTAAATACACTAAACTTTTCTGCTCCTAGAGCAGAAAATATGATTTTTGCTTAATAGCGGAATCTTCTTGTCCAATTAACATGCCTATATGTTGACGAAGACTCGTATAATAAAAAAAATAGGATTGCCACATTAGGTTATACCCGTTCGTAGTGTGTGCAGTATACCAACGTGTCTTAGAGTATCTTCCCGTTTTCCAGGTAATATTCTAAGTACTATTGGAAACTAAGCATGTAGCGTCTACGTTCTACAATTTTACGGACATGGGTTCGATTCCCATCGCCTCCACCATACTTCGCTCATTCTGAGCCTCCTCCTATGCATAAAGCTACGGCGGACAAGTCGTATGGCTAGCCATCTTCTCTAAGGATGGCTTTTTACTTATACATATTTTGTCCATTACAGTCACGCTTTGCCTCTCGATACAATACTTACGGTGTTCGTATTACTCGAGGTGAGCGGAGAAGAGAATATTGTTTATTAAAACCGATCGTGTCGAGTATTTTTTAAGACTTTTTAAAGAATTAAAAAATGTATCGAGACAAGCAAATATTTGTTGTATATCACGTTTAATTGCTCTTATCCCATTTATTGCTACACTCTACTTTTATTTTTATCACATATTATATTGGAGTGTTCATGTTCTCAATTAAAAAAATCTTATTACTCTTGCTTATCCCTCTTTCTCTTGAATCTACCATTATAGAAATAGAACATATTGCAGATGTTGCACAGCTGGTGAAAGAACATGCTGAAATGCATCATAACAATAAAGTTTTAGTAGCTTTTGATTTATGTAATACGCTTTTTTGCCCAAGGTTGTATCAAGATTGGGGAAGTGATCATTGGCTTGATGCGCATGCAAAAAGATTAATAGAAAAAGAAGGTATTGAACCTATAAAAGCATGGAATGCATTACTTCCTATCTATTGCGAAATTCAAGGACACCCGGCCTTTATGTTAGAGCCTGTTGAGATGGGAACGCTTGAAGCGCTTGAAAGTATTAAAATGTATGCTGATATTACTATTGCTCTTACAGCACGTTCACTTCCTATTATTTCTGAAACATTAACGCGCATGTATAATGCTGGTATCTCATTTAAAACAACCGGTTTTGGACCTGCTTTTGATATGAATTATATTAGAGCTCGTTATCAAGAAGGTGTAATTTTTTGTAGTGGTGGAAACAAAGGAATTGCATTACTTTCTGTATTAAAAAAAGTTGATTATATCCCAACAGAGATCATTATAGTCGATGATAAATTGAGTAATTTGTTAGCTATTGAGAAAGCATTTATTGCGGCTCAAAGCGAGATTAAATTGACATTGATTCATTACACACATTTAAGAGATGTTGTTAGAAGATTTACATTAGGTGATTATTAAAATAATCGCAACTAGGGGCAAATAAGAGATTTAACGCATTAAGCATAATGATCTACAGAAATTCCAAGTCTTTTCGCTTCACGTTTAAATATACTTTGTCTTACAGCGGTGCTTATAGTATTTTTCTGATCGGTTAGCTCACAATGTTTTTTCATTAAAAGATCTTCACAAGATGAATTTTTTTGAGCCATATCATGAACTTCGTCTTTAGTTTGGGGGAACCGTTTTTCAAGACGATCGAGTTCTTTTTTGCTAAAAGGTTCTGGATAAGGTATATCATCTTTTTTTGTTATTTCGCTCAGCATAAGATATTCGCCCTGATAACGTTTGATACATTTCTTTAAAGATGTTGTTTTTGTTTCCCAAACATCAAATGCAGATTCCTGATTATCAGAGTCTGTGATGTATCCAAAAAAATATGTTTTTTTCATTGCTTCATATTTTAATGATCTTTTTTCATGAGCGCGTAGCATTGCATCTCGTTCTTTACGACTTACTAAATGAGCGGGAAGCAGAGATAAAAGACAAAGATCTTCAGATATTTTGGATGTTGTTTGTGGATATTCTAATACTGCAAGGATGGCTTCTTTTTGTTCATCAGATAATTCTGGCTTTTCATCATTAAAACCAAGATCAGAACTGCCCCTTTCTACTTTACGAGACATTCTTGTGAGATATCTGTTTGCAGAAGGGCTTTTTACTGATTTAAATAAATTTACTTGATCAGGTTTATGCTCACTTGATGGAGTAAAAAAAGTTTCAGATTCTGAGTCTGGGAGTGATTGGTCAAGCCTTGCCCCATGGATACATGAGTTTATATTGAGTAAAAGTAAAATTGGGATGAAATATATTTTATTCATATTTTATTTACTATCATGATCTAAAGGATTTTCAAATGTTTTACCTTTTAAACGAATGCTTTTGACAGGTATATTGAGAGATTTTGCTTCTTTAAGAAAAACAGCAAGAGCTTCAGAATGGTTCATTCTACTATTTTGTATTTCAAGATAGCTTTCCATAAGCTTATTTTCGGGAGATGATGCTTCTTGAATACTATCCTCAAGGGCTGTTTGAGGAACTAATGGTTTTTTATAGAGAGGATTTTTTTCTTTTGTAAATTGAGTAACTGGTATTAAAAGATGATCCTTTTTAGGTTGTGGTAGTGATGCAAGTGTAGCTAGTTCTTTTCTACTAAAAGGTTCTGGATAAGGAACGTGCTGGGGGCCTTCTTTTGGTATTGCTATTTTGTATTCACCACCAAGTCGGTTATGAGCTACTAGGTGAGTTTCTATTTCCTTACATTCCTGATCATTTCTAATAGGATCAATAGGGAAAGAAATGAGACCACCTTTGTTGAGTTGGGAGTTGTCTATTTTTGAGTTAAAAACATGAAAACGATTCGGTTGAAGGAACGGAATTGTTGCTTCGAATTCTTCTTTCAAGGCTTCTTTGATAAAGGGAGGAATTATTCTGGCCATGTTAAACTCAAGATTACTATCTGGACGCCCTCGTTTTGCAAGATAATCAGTTGGAGAAATAGCTTGCCTTTTTCTTGATTCTGCTGCGTAGAGGTTGCATTGTGTTAAGCTTAAAATAAGCATAAAAGTATATAATTTTTTAGTCATAAAAGTTCACCTTATTTTTGGTTAAATAATAGTCCTACATGTATTTAGAATTTATTGAAGCATTTGTTTTATTATACAGGTAGAAAATCTTTATTCAAATGCCCTTTTTGATTAAAGTGGTGTAAACTCTAGCCTTTATACGCATAATTTTTGTATTTTATAATTTCCAGATATTATTAAAATTAGTACATTGTAAGGGGGATTATGAGTTTTTATGAAAAATCTATTCAAGAATTAGAAAAATATTTTAATACATCATCAATTCATGGCCTTTCAAAAAAACAAGCAGAAAAAAACAGTCAGCTTTATGGTAAAAATAAAGTTGCTCATAAAAAAATGCTTTCAATTTCTACTATTATACTTCAACAATTTATGAACCCTTTGGTGTATGTATTGTTTGTTAGTGCGGTAGTTATTTTTGCAACAGGAACCTTAACGGATGCATGTATTGTTTTAATTATTATTTTTTTAAATTGTTCTATTGGTGCAATTCAAGAATATCGTCTAACGCGCATTGTAAGCCATTTAGAAACACTGCAAAAGCGTGATTATATTGTGCTGAGAGATGGTGAAAAAATTGTTATAGAAGAAGAGCATATTACTCCAGGAGACATAGTTATTTTGCAAGATGGCCAAAAAATTCCTGCAGATGGCCGTATTGTTATGGGATATGATCTTGTAGTTGATGAAAGTATGCTTACCGGTGAAAGTAAACCAGTAAAAAAGATGGTTGAAATTGAAGTTTTATCAAATTCAGATCGTCTTGATATGCAACAAAATATGCTCTTTGCAGGAACATCACTAGTCAGTGGATATGCTCAGATGTTGGTTGTTGCAATAGGAAAAGCTACAGAAAGTGGAAAAATTCAAGCATTTATTCCGCAAATTGTAACCGATCTTCCTTTGCAAAAAGATCTTGCTAAGTTAATCCGCTTTGTTTTGGTAACTATTGTTGCTATTTGCATCACACTTTTCATTTTGGGAATTATAGATGGAAAGCCCTTTGGAGAATTATTTGCTGCTCTGCTTGCCCTTTTTATGTGTGCAGTTCCTCAAGGTTTGCCGGTAATTATGACCCTTATTTTAGCGGTTGGTTCATATCGACTTGCAAAGCATCAGATTTTGGCAAAACGCTTACAAGCTGTTGAAGGGCTTGGTCGAGCCGATATTTTAGTGGTTGATAAAACAGGTACACTTACCAGTAATGAGTTGATAGTCACCGGTATTATTGCATCAGACAAAATCTATGATGTTACGGGTGCAGGGTACGATCCAGCAGGTATTATTAGTTATAAAGAAACTCCAATTTTTGATATTAATAGCGATGTTATCTATCAGCATATGGTGCATGCAGCATGTCTTCTTGATCGATCTCAAGTGACCTATAATGAGGAAGCAAAGCGATTTATTGTTAAAGGAAATCCCAATGATGCAGCACTTGGTGTGTGTGCAAAGAAAGCAGGGTTATCTCTTCAGGTATTACAACAAAATTATAGCTTGCTTTATGAGATTCCTTTCCACGCAGATTTACAGTTTCATACATGTTTTTATGAAAATAAAGTAACAGGTAAAGGCATTATTTATGCAACGGGTTCATTTGAAGGGCTTCATAGGCAGGGCATAACATCTGAAAGATTTTCTAAGGATCTTCTTGCTGATGCACTTCAAAATGGCATGCGTATTATGGCATTTGGTTATGCAGAGTGCGATCTTGGACTTTTGCAAATTGCTCCGCAAGAAAATGATGAACGACGTGCATATTTTTTACGTATTTTTACTGAGCAACTTGTACTTTATGGTTTTTTTGAAGTGGAAGATGCTCTCAGAAAAGATATCAATATAACTGTTGATACCATTCAAAATGCAGGTATTCGTATCATTATGGCAACGGGTGATCACATGGTAACGGCAGAACACATTGCTCGATCTGCTGGCATAATTGCGGACGGTCAAGAAGGACTTCGCGGTATTGATCTTTCAGGTGTGTCAGATAAAGATCTAAAAAATAGTTTACGCACTCATTCAGTGTATGGCCGTTGCCTTCCAACTGATAAATTACGGATTATTACCTTACTTCAGGAGCAAGGGTATCGCGTTGCAATGGTTGGTGATGGGGTTAACGATGTTCCTTCTCTTGCAATGTCAGATTTAGGTGTTGCAATGGGCATCACAGGAAGTGATAGTGCAAAAGAGGCGGCAGATATTGTATTGCTTCACGATTCATTTGGATCAATTCCTTATGGCATCGCAGAAGGGCGGCACATTTTTTACACTTTCAAGCGCGTTATTTTTTATTTCTTGGCATCTAATTTTACCGAAGTTCTGGTTATGACGGTTGCATTTATAGGTTTTCCATTACCGCTTCTTGCATCACATGTATTGTGGCTTAATTTAGTTACAGATGGATTTTTAGATGCATCACTTTCCTTAGAACAACCAGAAAAAAATCTTTTAGATTTATCGTTTAAACGGAATGTGTATACGCTTATTTCCCCCATCACCATTGCTCATATTATTGGTCTTGCCATTATCAGTGCAGGAATGACTGGCTTTGTTTTTATTCAGTATTTAAGTTGGTATGGCATTGATTATGCACGTACAATGTGTATGGTAACATTGACAGCTTGCCAGATGATTAATGCAATAAATTCTCGTTCTTTGCATCGTTCAATTTTTGATTTACCAGTTCTTGGCAATAGGTGGCTGTATGCTGCGCTTGGTGGAATTATAGTGACACTTGTTTCTATAGTGTATGTGCCATCGCTTCAGAAGATATTTAAAACAATTTCCTTGCATGGGCTTGATTGGGGAGTTGTGCTTGGAGTTGCAGTTATTCTTTTTGTAGTTGAAGAATTAAGAAAACAGATTTTACGTAATTTTTGATATAAAAAGGCCCTTTTTATGAGGGCCTTTGTTTTATTTCTTCAAGGCATTCTTGTAGATCAATTTTTGCTTGTTTAATATTTGCATACATTTCTAGATATTCTTCTTGTGAAAATCCTGCAGGTTTTCCTTCTTTAATCATTTGTTTTCTAAAGCTTTCTGTATTAGATAGTTCCATTTCTAATTTTTTAATTTGTTTTTCTCTTGATTGATCAGCTCCAAATACGTTGATGCTTACAAGGCTGATTACTAAAAAGAGGGATAGTTTTTTCATATTAAGTCCTAAAAATTAAATGGTAATAATTACGAATGGAGTGTAGTCAGGCAGGATCGGATGTCAATATTATCCTTGCAATTTGGAAGTTAGGGTTCCAAGTTACAAGGTATTTTTACGAATAATAAGAAAATTTCTCATCCTATTTGACTTACTCTTTAAGCAAGTTAAGATTCTTAATAATACTGTAATAGGGTCGTGTTGATGAAAGGTTTCGAATGAAAAAGATTATTGCTTCTTTAGTGTTAGTAGCTTCTTTTGGACAAGTACAAAGCGCTGCAGTTTCTGTAAATGCTCAGCAGATGGTAACCGTAGTTGATATTGTAGTGGTGAATGTAATGGAAGTTTTTCAGGCGCTTATCGAAGTGCAAGATTTAATGAAAGATTTACAAAACTTTTTGATGAAAAAAGCTGAGATGCTACAGAAAATGGATTCAGAAGGTAAAGAGCGCGAAAAGAACTTTGCAATGAAGGCAAAAAACTTAACAGTTGATGCACGCGATAAAGAACATATGGAGCTTGAAAGACTTAAAAATGAAATTCGTATTCAAGCAGAAAATCTTGATGCAAAACAAAAAGAAGAACAAATGCTTATTCAGCAAAAAGTGGCTGAAAAAATTAAAGATTTCTGCCAGAAAATGGGATGGAAAATTGTTCTTCCTGGTGCAATTTATGTTGATCCATCACTTGATAAAACAAAAATTGTTATTGATGGTATGAACAAAGAATATGCAGCAAAAAAGGCAGCAAAAAAAACTGTTAAAAATTAATTAAAATACTTGAAAATATAAAAATATAAAAAAGTTGATGACTTAAGAGTTGTCAACTTTTTTTATTAGGAAGAGATATAGAAATGAAATTATTTTTTCTTGTTATTTGTATGAGTGCAGCTACAGGGATCGTTGTATCAAATACAACGATTTCAGAATATAATTTTCTTAAAAAGGATCCATTTGCTAAAGGTATAGTCCAATTTTTATCTTCAAAAGGGCTTAAAAAGAGAAATGATTTTTTTGCATTACATATGGAGCGTAAGCAGCAAGAAGAAATTATTAATGAGCTTGAGGATGAAATAATAGGAATGGAAGGAAAAAAGATTGTTACAAATTGGCCTAAAATATATGATTTGTATCAAAAACATATTGAAATAGATAAAAGATTGTATCAAAAATATGTAGGTGGGTTAGAAAAAGATAAAATTAATTTTAATTCTAAAGATCATGCTTTTCTAAGATTACGTATTTTTACAGGTAATGAAAACGATGAAGAAATTTTAGAAAGATTTCCAAGTTATAGGTTATCTCTTGATATTATATACGATTATGCGCGTATAGCATGTGCGATTAAAATTTTTAAAAAGAAACTTTTTATATCTGAATTTGTAGATAATAATCATTTAACTACAGCTACTTTTCCTGCTCTTGCGTATAAAGATCCATTTGTTTCTAATTTAACTGAAATCTCTCAACCAAAAATCAATAAAATTAAAAAAAGAAAAGCGCCATTATTGGTAACTTCAGATAATGAAGATGATGTACCTGTAAAAAGAGTTCTTGTTGAAGCAAAAGATGGGGCTGTTTTTACTCAAAATATTGCATTAAAAATGCCTTCCTTAGTTTCTAAATTATCATCTACCAATTATTTAAAAGAAATTCCTAAAAAAAAGTGATTCCTATGAAAAATAATATTAAAGCAATTATTGGCCTTGGAAACCCAGGATCGCAGTATGTTTTTACGCGTCATAATATTGGATTTAGAGTTGTAGAAGCTCTTGCAGAAAGTTGGGGGGCTCAGTGGTTACAAAAAGAAAATATGATTCTCGCAGAAACTACATGTAATGGTTTAAAAATTCTTTTAATCAAGCCGCAAACTTATATGAATAACTCAGGCAGAGTTATGAATTATTTACATAAACAAGGCATTAAAGCTGAAAATACTCTTGTAGTTCATGATGAACTTGAAAAGCCATTTGGCTCTTTAATAATTAAGCAAGGCGGAAGTCATAAAGGTCATAACGGGCTTAAATCAATTATTAGTGTTACAGGGCTTGAATTTTGGCATTTGCGCTTTGGTATTGGGCGTCCTGAACATAAAGAAGAGGTTCCTTTATATGTTCTTGCGAACTTTAAGGAACCTCAGTTGGACGTAGAGACTTTGATAAGCAAAGCAGTTGAGATGATTACTCAATTACTTTCTGAAAATGCTCAATAATTTTGCTTTGTAATTGTTCTGGATAAAAACGAAGTTTTTTGAACTCTGCAAGTTCTACCCATTCAAGTATAAATTGATTATCTGCGTTAGTAATTTCAAGTTCAGGCCCGCTTAGTTGGGGTTTTCCTGACCATGATTTTGCTAAAAAATAAGTTTCAAAGCGGCCTTCGTTTTGAAAAGCCGCCAAAACTTCGCCTAGCTGTGCTGTTAAGGTAGTTTCTTCTTCCAGTTCGCGCAGTGCTGTTTCTTGTGCTGTCTCACCATCTTCCACCGTTCCTCCTGGGATACAGTAGTAACTTTCATGTATGCCACCAGGCTTTATCCATTCTTTTCGTATACGGTGCATCAGCAAGATTTTAGTACCATCAACAATGATAATACTTGCTCGGTCGCCCATAGATTTTTTGTATTTAGAGGTGGTCATTTCTTAAGTCCTGCTTTAATTGCAGTTCCAAGATCTTGTGTGATACGTGGACCACCGCCCTGCAGAGAGCCTTTTTTCCCACCGCCACGAAGGCCAGCAGTTTTTTGTAACCAATCACTGAGTGTTTTAAGGTCGATAATGTGTTCATGTTGAGGTGCTACAGATACAAAAAATACGCTTGCAGTTTCGCTTATGTTGCTGACCATTACATAAAGACCAGGATTTATTTTTTGTAGATAATCAATCGCTTCTTTAAGCTCATCACTAGTACATCCATTAATTTGTTTATATAAAAATGGCACGTCGTTAATGATTTCTATGTCGTTTTTCCATGTTTGTGCTTGGAATGTGAGAAGTTCTTTTTTGAGTACTCTAATGGTTAAATGTGCTTGATGAAGTTGTTCTGTTTGTTTAATAACCGCTTGTGCAACTTCTTGAGGTTTTACTTTAAATTCTTGGCTCAAAACCTTAACAGTGTTGAAGTTTTCTTGCATTAATTCAAGGGCTTTCGGACCAGTTACTGCAAATAATCTTCGGTTGCCTGCAGAAAGAGCGCCCATGTCAGTTATTTTAAATGCACCAATAACGCCGGTTGAAGGTACATGTGTTCCTCCGCAAAGTTCTGCTGAAAAACCTGGCACATCAACAACGCGTACTTTTTCTGGATTATATTTTTCTCCAAAAATTGCGATAACGCCTTTATCAAGGGCATCTTTGTAGGTTGTTTCAAAAACAGAAGGTGGAATATCTGCTCTGATAATTTCGTTTACACGATTTTCTACATGAGTAATTTCATCAAGTGTTAAGTTTTTGTGGTAGGTAAAATCGAAGCGTAGATATTCAGGGTCAACGACTGAACCAGATTGCTTAACTTGTTTTCCAAGCATTTCAATAAGTGCTGCTTGTAGTAAGTGGGTTGCAGTATGATTATTCATGGTCATTTTGCGGATTGGCTCATCAACTTGTTGTGAGACAATATCACCAACTACAATGTCTGCAGGCGCAATAATTTTTGCGGCAATTGCTTTACCAATTTTTTTAAGTTCATGAATTGCAGCTTGTGCATCACGAATAGTTATCCAACCTTGGTCGTCAACTTGTCCGCCTGTGCTTGGGAAAAAAGGAGTTTCTTTGGTAATGATCCAACATTCCATTCCTTCATCAACCATTTCTTGAACTTTTTCGTCAACAAGTAGGGTTATAACAGGGGATTCTTGTGCTGTTTTTTTGTAGCCAACAAAGGTTGTTTCGATAGTTTCTGGAAGTTCAATAGCTTGTGTTGCAGACTTCATTTTTTTTCCAGAGAGTTTTTTTTGTTCTTCCATATAACTATGAAAGCCTTCTTGATCAACTTTAAAACCATGTTCTTGTGCTGCAAGAATGGTAACTTCAAGGGGGAATCCATAGGTGTCATACAATTTAAATGCTTGCTGACCGCTGATAGTTTTATTTGCAGATTGTTCAGTCAGGTAGGTTTGTAAAATTGCTTGCCCGCGAACAAGGTTGTTCGAAAATTGTTCAATTTCATTAGTAAGCAGACTTACTATTATTTTTTCATTTATGCCAAGCTCTGGGTAAATTAAAGACATATCTTGAATAAATGCTCGTGCTACTTCCGGGAAAATATTTTTATCAGTTAGTTTCTGTGCAAAGAGCGCAGCGCGACGAATAATTTTACGTAGCACATATCCGCGTCCTTCATTAGAAGGTGATCCACCATCAGCAATAATAAGTGATGTTGAACGGACATGGTCAGCAAGTACATTAAAAGCTGCTTTAATGTTAGGAGTTGCGGTTTTATAGGTAATGCCAGTTAATGTTTCTATAGCAGCAAGAGTTGCTGAAAAAAGATCTGTTTCATACACATTATCAACATTTTGTATGATACAGGTTATGCGTTCAAGGCCCATTCCTGTATCAACACCTGTTTGTTTAAGGGGAACTAAGGTGCCGTCAGGTTGACGATCGAATTGCATAAAGACGTTATTCCAGACTTCTAGTAATCTGCCATCATCAAAATCTTTTTGAGTTGGTAGTTCTGATCTTTCAGATTGTGGTCTGGTATCTACAAATATTTCTGAGCAAGGACCGCAAGGACCAGTGTCGCCCATTTGCCAAAAGTTATCTTTTTTTCCAAAGCGATAAATGCGTTCTTTGGGTACTCCAACTATTTTTTCCCATATTTCAAAAGCTTCATCGTCTTCTTCGTACACAGAGACATAGAGCTCATTTTTATCAATGCCTAAATCTTGTGTTAAAAAGTTCCATGCAAAGGGAATAGCTTCTTTTTTGAAGTAATCGCCAAATGAAAAATTTCCCATCATTTCAAAAAATGTGAGGTGACGCTTGGTAAATCCAACATTATCAAGGTCGTTATGTTTACCACCAGCGCGTACGCATTTTTGAATGGTTACGGCTTTGGTATATGAGCGTTTTTCTCCGCCTAAAAAGCAGTCTTTAAATTGGTTCATGCCTGCATTGGTAAAGAGCAATGTTGGATCTTGAGCTGGAATAAGGGATGAACTGTCTACTTTTTGATGTCCGAGTTGTGTGAAGTAATCGAAAAATTTTTTACGAATTTCTAGTGATTTCATAGGTTTTTTCCATCAATAATAAGGAATTATATGTTGACTGATAAGATAGCATAAGTGAATTGTATTGGAAATAATGACAAAAATGACTGTTGGAATTGAAGATTGAAAATTATAAATAAACGGGTAAAGTTACCGCCAGTTGTATAAATAATTTTTATGATAGGAGCTTATTAATGAAGAAAATGCATGGATTGCTGCTACCCTTGATAGTATTTTTTGGAGCACAGGCAAGCGATAGTCAAGAAAAACAATCGGTTATTAGAACAGGTGCATGGAAGAAATTTGAAGATAATATTGATTATTATATAACGTCTCAAAACCCTACATTTTCTAGAAAAGATAGAAAAGATGCATATGATAATTTTAAAGATATTAAAGGTTCTTTAAAAGAGATTTTATCAAATAAAGGTGTGCTTGCTGATGATCTTAAAAAGAGTAATTACCTAGAGTCTTTAGGAAATAATTTTGTTGCTCTTAGTAGAATAACACCAGAAGAAGTTCATGGATCTTTAAAAGTTTTAGATAATGGAATTGTTCAATTGTATGCACATTATAGTAGGTATCCTACAAGTGTGACAGCTCCTGACTATAGGCTTGCAAGTAATAGAGAAAATGAACATGTGCAGTTGTATGAACATTTAAAAACAGTGGATGCTTTTTTAAAGAATGATATTTGTTTAAGCGTGCGAATTAAACAAGCGCGTGAAAGATGTTCTTATATTTATTTAGCTGGATATACCGCTCGAAAATATAGTGGTCTTTTGGGAGCAGCAACTGGAACAGCAGTAGTTGGTTTAACTGTTAAATATCTTGGCTGATTTTTGTTCTCTACAAAATAAAATGCTTCGACGTTATACCTTTGGGTGTTGCATCGGAGCATTTTTTTTAAATGGCTTATTTTTTTGCAAAGTAGGGGAGTAGTTTTTTGTAGAGTGTTGGCAGATCGGTTGATATTGTTTTTACGCCGGCAAGTGTTGGTAAAAAGTTGGTATCGCCAAGCCAACGAGGCAGTACATGCATATGCAGATGGGAGGGGATGCCAGCTCCTGCAGCTTTGCCCATATTGAGTCCGACATTTAGACCTTCGCACTTCATTTCTTTTTGTAAAATCTGAGTGCAAAAATTGAGCACATTTATTATTTCTATGCGGGCTTCATCCGAAAGGTCGAATAAATTTTTTTTGTGCACGTATGGGATGATGAGAAGGTGGCCGGGATTGTAGGGGTAGCGATTTAATATTACAAAGCAGTGAGTATAGCGGTGGAGGAGGAAAACTTCTTCATCATTGGGATGTGCTTGGACGTTGCAAAAAACGCAGATATCGGAACCTGCATCTTCTTGTCCTTTTTTTTCTTGCCCTATTGTTGCCGCATAGTCTTCTCGCCATGGAGCATACAGTATTTCCATTATTCATCCCTTTTATATGATTTAAAACGTTTTTTGAGTAGCGTTCAGATCAGTGTAACTGCTTTGATATGCAAATTTAAATCTTTTATGCTCCCTTGCCAACAATTTCATATGTGCTATTGTATTTTCACGAGATCTAAGGGGGATTGAGTAAGGAGTTACTATGCGCCCGGTCATGCTAGTTGTTGGTACAAGACCAGAAGGTATCAAGATGTTACCTATCTATCTAGCGCTACAACAAGCGAATATTCCCGTTATACTTTGTTCAACATCCCAGCATACAACATTACTTGCCGATGTTTTTTCTGTTTTTAATATAACTCCTGACATCGATTTAAACATTATGAAAAATCATCAAGATCTTTTTCATATTACAACAACCGTGCTTCATGAAATGAAACATGTATTTAAAGAAGCAGACCCAGCACTTGTACTTGTTCAAGGTGATACTACCACTGTAATGGCAACAGGAATGGCTGCATTTTATACTCATATTCCTGTTGGCCATGTAGAAGCCGGTCTGCGTACTGGAGATATACAATCACCTTATCCAGAAGAATTTAACCGTCTTTGTTTGAGTCTTACAACTCAGTACCATTTTGCTCCAACGCCGCAAGCGGCAGCGAATTTACTTGCTGAAGGTAAAAAAAGAGAATCTGTTTTTTGTGTTGGCAATACAGTGGTTGATGCACTTAGAATTATAGAACATAAAATTAAAGAAAAAAGTGTTAAAATAAGCTCATTTGTGACAGACTTTTTTAGTAAAGCACATGCACGTGGCAATAACACTGTGCTTTTTACCATGCACAGAAGAGAGTCTTTTAATGGTGGTATTCTTAACATACTTAAGGCGCTCAAAACATTTGCTGAAACGCATCCTGATGTTTCGATCATGTATCCCTACCATCCAAATCCCCATGTAGTCAGTGCGCTTAGAATTGCTGATATTACAAGTGTTGAAAACATTATTCTTGTTGAGCCGCTTTCTTATAAAGATTTAGCTTACGTTCTTCTTACTATAGATGTGGTAGCAACCGATTCTGGGGGGATTCAAGAAGAGGCAGTAAGTTTAGGTAAAAAAGTTTTAATTTTGCGTGAAAAAAGTGAAAGAATGGAAGGTGTTTGGGAAGGCCTTGCTGTTCTTGTGGGGTGCAATCCTGAAAAGTTTATACATGAGCTACAGAAAGCATTGCTTGCTAGTGCTTATGACATAACTAAAAAAAATATATATGGCGATGGGTTTGCAGCTGAAAAAATTGTAAAAATTATTCAAACATATTACAGCGAATATTCAGATATGCAGGTACCATTAAAGCATGATCTGAACCGCGTAAGTGAGGAGAGAAAATTATGAAAAAAGTGTGTGTAGCAGGGCTCGGTTATATTGGGCTTCCAACTGCTATTTTAGCTGCTCAGTCAGGTCTTTCTGTGGTAGGGGTTGATGTTGATGCAAAGCGTGTTAAAAACATCAATGCAATGATATCTCCGATAGAAGAACCTGAAGTAGAAAAAAGATTGGGTATCGTAATTACTAATGGATCTTTTAAGGCACAAACACACTATGAAACAGCAGATTATTATATTATTGCAGTACCAACACCATTTACCGAAGATAAACGTGCCGATCTTTCATATGTTTTTGATTCAGCGCGTTCTATTGTAGCGGTGCTTAAAAAAGGTGATACGGTTATTTTAGAATCAACCGTGCCAGTTGGTACTACAAAATTACTTACTGAGTTTTTATCGCGTGAAACACAACTTAAGTCAGGTACAGATTTTTTTGTTGCGCATTGTCCAGAGCGTGTACTTCCAGGTAACACCTTTCATGAGCTTCAAGTTAATGACCGTGTAATTGGTGGAATAGATCGTGGGTCAACACGACATGTTGCAACATTTTATAAAAACTTTGTCAGTGGTGATTTATATCTTACAACGGCAGAAGCTGCAGAAATGACTAAGCTTGTAGAAAATTCATACCGTGACATTACTATTGCAATTTCGCATCAAGTGGCTTCTATGGCATATGAAGTTGGTCTTGATCCTTATGAAATTATTGAACTTGCAAACAAACATCCAAGAGTAAAAATGCTTAAGCCAACTTGTGGTGTTGGTGGCCATTGTTTGGCTGTTGATCCTTGGTTTTTGATAGAAACATTTCCAAAACAAACTGCACTTCTTAAAGCGGCTCGTGAGATTAATGACAACAAGCCATTTGAGGTTATTAGCCGTATAGAAAAAAAAGTACAGGAATGGAAAGATTCTCATGAAAAAGATTCTTGTACGGTGCTTGTTCTTGGTCTGACCTATAAAGCAAACGTAGATGATATTCGTGAATCGCCAGCTATGACCATTGCAAAAGAGCTTGTTGGTAAGAAAAATTTTGATGTACTCGTATGCGATCCACATGTTTCATCAAGTCGTTTAGAGTCATTGCTTGCAAATTGCAAAACAACACTTGTTGAGGGAATTGCAAAGGCAGATCTTATTGTGTGTTTAGTTGCTCATGATGAGTTTAAAATTATTGATAAAAAAGTTATTGCACATAAAAAAGTTCTCGATTTCTGCGGTATATTCCATCTTGGAAGAAAACATTCTTGTGATCAAGAACAATTTTTTTGGCCTGCTAGTGGTATAGATTCTTTTGAACAAGACACTATTGCTTCGTATAAACTACATGAATTTGGGCTAATAAAGGAACGGGAGAAAAGTGAATGAGACAAGTATTTTTAGAAAATGGTGTACTAGTTGTGCATAATGTTGCGCAACCACATTTAGATGAGCGTTCTATTCTGGTATCAATTCATTATTCGTTTATTAGTTCTGGTACAGAAGCCGCTACAGTTGCTAATGCAAAGCAAAGTACCTTGTTCCATAATGTTCCTCATAAAATTAAAGCAGTTCTTCAATCACTGGCTCAAAATGGAGTTGAAGGAACTCAAGCATTAATACGTAGTAAATTAAAAGGCACACTCCAGGCGCTTGGTTATTCTTGTTCAGGGAAAGTGATAGCAGTTGGCAGCAAGGTTACCAAATTTAGACCAGGTGATTTTGTTGCATGTGCCGGTGCTGGTTGGGCAAATCATGCAGATGTGGTTTGTATCCCAGAAAATCTAGCAGTTGCTATACAAAATGAATCGATGGTTAAATATGCAAGCATCACAACTATTGGTGCAATTGCACTTCAAGGTGTTCGTCGAGCACAGGTGCAACTTGGTGAAATAGTAGCTGTGGTAGGACTTGGTCTTTTAGGTCAAATTACCGTTGAACTTCTTAAAAATTCAGGATGCGTAGTTATAGGGATTGACTTTTTAGAAGATAGATTGGCGCTTGCAAAAGAGCTTGGTGCTGATTATGTTTTTACAAGTTCAGATCAAGTGCAAAAAGAGATTGAATTTATCACCAAACACAAGGGTGTTGATTGTACTATTATCACAGCAGCAACAGAAAGCAGCGAAGTAGTTCAAGCAGTAATGGAATACACTCGCCGTAAAGGTAGGGTTGTGGTTGTTGGTGATGTTGGCCTTCATTTGCAAAGAAATCCACTCTACAAAAAAGAAATTGATTTCTTAATTTCATGTTCATATGGTCCAGGCCGTTATGATACAGCTTACGAACTTGATGGTCGCGATTATCCTTATGATTATGTTCGATGGACAGAAAATAGAAATATGGAAGCCATTGTTTCTTTAATTCAGAATAAGAAATTGGCTGTTGCAAAGTTGGCAACACAAGAATTCCATATTGAAGACGTTGCTAAAGCATATGAAGAAATTAAAGCTAAAAGAGCTCTTGGAGTAATTCTAAAATATACACCAAAAAGTGATATTTCATTTATTCCAGCAGTAAAAAAGCCTTTTAAAGATAAAAATATTGTCTTTCCTTTTTTTACTCAAAAACAGATGGTCCGTGTTGGTTTTATTGGTGCTGGCGGATTTGCACAGGTAAAATTATTACCCATTGTTTCTAAGGTAGAAGGTGTAAAAATTGCAGCAATTGTTGATGCAAATGTTACTAATGCAGAAAATACAAGTCGTACTTATGGTGCGGCAGTTTCGTTGGTGAACGATACTGAATTATTTACAAAAGATATTATTGATGCAGTTGTAATAGCATCTCCACATATTTTCCATTGTGATCAAATTATAGAAGCTCTTGAACATGGCAAAGCTGTGTTTGTAGAAAAGCCGATGGTAACAACATTTGATCAGCATGAAAAACTAAGTGCTTTTCTTAAAAAAAATCCAACAGCACCATTCTGTGTTGATTATAATCGTTCCTTTGCTCCCTTTATACAAAAAATAAAGTGGGAACTTGTAAGTCGCAAGACGCCAGTTATGATCCATTATCGTATGAATTCTGGATATATTCCTGGTAGTCATTGGGTGCAAACCGATATGGGCGCAGGGCGTTTAATTGGTGAAGCATGTCACATATTTGATCTTTTCTGTTTTTTAACAGGATCCCAACCGGTTAGTGTTTCTGCAGAAGCCATTAAGCCTTTGAGTGATAATTTGTTTCCTACTGATAATTTTACTGTGCAAATATCATTTAAAGATGGATCTGTTTGTTCATTGTTATATACAGCATTGGGACATAGTGGCCTTGGCAAAGAATATATGGAAGTTTTTTATGATGGTAAATCTATTGTAATGGATGATTACAAAGTTCTTAAAGGCTATGGGGTTTCGCATAGTTTTAATGAAACAATGGCATTCCAAGATAAAGGTCATGAACTTATTTTAAACAAGTTCTTTACAGGTCTTCGGTCAGAACAACGTACAATGCCAATTTCACTCGAACGGTTACATACCGTTTCTGAATTGACTTTGATTATTGATAAGTTGGTATGCCAAGGTGGCGGAGAAAAACAGTTTTAATCGGTATTTGTCTTGAATAGTGTCACTGCATTAATAAAGGAAAAGTATGAACGATATCCGTGTGCATGCAGTAATTTTAGCAGGTGGAAATGGTGAACATCTTTGGCCACTTAGCAGAAAGACTCATCCAAAACAAACATTACCTTTTCTTCAAAACACATCACTTCTTGAACAAACAATAGAAAGAATTTCTTCATATATTCCTGAACAGCGGCGTTGGATTGTAACAAGTGCAGAGCATGAAGACCATATTTTAGAAAAAGTGGGAAATTTGGTTGCAGGAGTTATTGTGGAGCCAGAAGCTCGCAATACAGCGCCGGCAATGTTGCTTGCTGCATTATTAATTCATCAAAATGATCCTGATGCAGTATTGCTGTTTTTACCTTCAGATCATTATATTCCTCAAACAAATCTTTTTTTAGAATTCGTTTACCATGCCATTGATTTTGTTGCAGAAAATGAAAAAATAACATTGTTTGGTTTGCGACCAACCCATCCATCAACGAGTTATGGCTACATACAATATAAAGCGGATCAGCTTTTCCCGGCTCCTGTTGTGCAGTTCCATGAAAAGCCCCATAGTCAGTCAGCTCAGCAGTATTGTGATGATGGCTATTTATGGAACAGCGGCATTGTAGCATCTCACGTGCAAACATTCATAAATATTTCAAAAGAAGTTGCTCCAGAAATATATGAAGCGGTGTCGGATTATATTCAAGGATGTGGTGATTATGCGGATTCACCGTCAGTCTCTGTTGATTATGGCATTATGGAAAAAACTGATAAAGCAACGGTGCTTCCAGCAGATTTTATTTGGCATGACATTGGTAATCTCGAAACATTTTTATCACTGCGCAATGCATTTCAATCAGAAGATAATGTTATTCAAATTGATGCAAAAGATAATTTGATAGAAGCAGAAGGGCTTCTTGTTGCAGTGGTAGGCGTTGATAATTTGTGTGTCATTCAAAAAGATGACATTTTGCTTATTGTGCATCGTGATCAAGTTGAAAAAGTAAAACAAATTATAGATACGCTTAAAAAAGGGCATAAAGAGGAATATTTATAATATGTGTGGACTCGGTGGTTATATTAAAACAACAGTGGCGGAATTTTTTGTAGATCCGAAAGTTCTTGAAGCAATGCATACAGCAATTGCACATCGTGGGCCAAATGCGCATAAAGTGTGGTTCGACAGAGATCTTGGTGTTGCATTAGTTCATCGGCGGCTCAGCATTGTTGATTTAAGCGATGCGGGTATTCAGCCAATGTTTGATAAAGATCGATCCATTGTTATTTGTTTTAATGGTGAAATTTATAATTACAAAGCACTTCGCACAGAGCTTGAAGCTTTTGGATATTCTTTTGTATCTCAATCTGATACTGAAGTTTTTTTATATGCATTTAAGCACTGGGGCATTGCCTGCCTTGATAAATTAGAGGGCATGTTTGCCGGGGTTTTAGGAGATTTACGCACACAAGAATGGTACCTAATTCGTGATCGCATGGGCATCAAGCCGCTTTATTTTTCGCTTGAAGGTGGATATATTTCTTTTGCTTCTGAAATTAAGGCTCTTACTCTACTTCCCTGGATAAAAAAAGAGCTTAATCATCGCGCTTTGTACCATTATTTAACCTACATGGTAACACCAGCCCCTTTAACGCTCTATAAAAATATTTATAAAATTCCTGCAGCGCATTATGTAAAAATTGATGCACAAAAAAATGTTACCTTTCATGAATGGTACTCATTTCTTAAGCCGAGCATTGTGTATGATAAAAAAGATTTAAACAACGAAGAGTTTTGTGTAACAACTATTCGATCGCTCATGCGTGAAGCAGTTCAAAAGCGCATGATAGCGGATGTTCCTTTTGGTGTTTTTTTATCGGGTGGCATTGATTCAAGTTTAAATGTTGCGCTTATGTCTGAATTTACCGACAGTGTTAAAACTTTTAATGTTTCATTTTCTGATGGTCCTGAATACTCAGAAGTTGAATGGGCGCGCAAAGTAGCAAAATTATATAACACTGAGCATCATGAAATTATGATTTCAGAAAAAGATGCATTCAATTTTTTTGAATCGATGGTTGTATTTCAGGATGAGCCAATCGCCGACTGTGTCTGCGTTCCGCTCTATTATGTTTCAAAACTGCTTAAAGATTCTGGGGTAACAGTAGTGCAAGTTGGAGAAGGTTCCGATGAGCTCTATTGTGGCTATCAAAATTATGCCAACTATTTAGATGCTTATAAAAAGTACTATCAACCAGCACGGTATATTCCCCAATCGGTAAAACAAGCCGGCGTATGGCTTGCAGCACAAGCGTTTCCAACCAAGACGTACCATAGGTCCCTTCTTGAACAATGGGCTTCAGGGCACCATCTTTTTTGGAGTGGGGCGATGGCATTTCAGGAACTTAGCAAAAAAAGTTTATATACCGGCTCCAATGTCTGTGAGTATGACCCAATACTTGAACGTATCTACCCAGGATTTGATCAATCGCTTGATAGTTATGCAGTTGTTGATTACCACTTAAAAAAATTATATGAGCAAGATCCTCAAGCAGATTTTTTAAAATCGATGATTTATTTAGAGTTAAAGCAACGACTTCCTGAACTTCTTTTAATGCGCGTAGACAAAATGACCATGGCAACGTCAGTAGAAGGGCGGGTGCCATTTTTAGATCATAAGCATGTTGAATTTGCATTGCAGGTGCCAACCCATTTGAAGTATAAAAATGGCGAAACCAAATATATTCTTAAAAAAGCATGTGAAGGTATTTTGCCTCATGATGTTATCTACCGTAAAAAAGTTGGCTTTGCAGCACCCATTACCCGCTGGTTTAAAGAAGGTACCTATTTTAGACCTTATTTTAAAGAACTGATGCATTCAAAAATGGCTAGCGGTAACCAATTCTTTGCAGTACAAGATATTGAGCTTATGCTTGCTCGAACTGAAAATAATCAAATAGACCATTCGGTCCATTTATGGGTTTTACAAAACATTTTAGCTCATGAACTATTCTTAAAATAAGCCTATTTCATTGTTGGCTTCCTTTATTAGATAGGGCTTTTGCATCAATTTGACCTTTTGTTATTCTAAAAGAGTGGAAGAGATAGCAAACCGGCCCTATTTTTAGGATTAATATGAATGGTAAGAATAAAAAAATAGCATGCATTTTTTTTATGATGCAGATCGTTTTTTTGAGTAGTGCTAGAAATAGGGATAAAACAGTAATCAGTAATCAAGGTTTTTCTTCATTAAACAGCATACAGATTAAAGATCGAGTATTTCCAAGATCAGTAGAAGAATTACAATTACTTATGCAAAAAATTGAAGGGCCAATAGCTATTGCAGGAATGCAATGCAGTATGGGTGGTCAATCTATGGTTAAAAATGGAATTATTATTGATACGAAAAATCTTGCACACATTGTTAATTTTGATGCGGTAGGAAAGACAATCACTGTCCAGACAGGCATATCGTGGAGATCTATCCAAGAATATATTGATCCTTACAATTTATCTCTTAAAGTAATGCAATCATATTGTGATTTTTCTGTTGGAGGGTCTTTGAGTGTTAATGTTCATGGTCGTTATGTAGGGTATGGGCCATTAATTGAAACGGTACAATCAATAAAAATTATTGTAGCAGATGGTCAACTTTTAACAGCAAGCCGTACACAAAATAGTGATCTGTTTAAAGCAGCACTGGGTGGTTATGGGCTTCTTGGAATTATTGTAGAAGTGACGCTTTCATTGACTGAAAACTGTAAAATTGAAAATAAAAAAATATATATGAATGTTGATAGCTATTTTGAATATCTTTCAAAGATCATTTTACAAGATACATCCGTTGTTTTTCATAATGGTGATTTGTATCCACCTTATTACAATACTGTTATGAGTTCTACATGGTATAAAACTGATAAGAAATTGACTATTACAGACAGGCTCCAAAATTTAAATGGAAGTATCAGGCAAAAAATAGGTATTAGCCTAGCAAGAAGAGCTGCATGGTTTAAAAAAATGCGCATTAATTATGAAGCTTCTAATTCTTCAGAACCAATAGTTTGTTGGAGGAATTACGAAGCTGGTTATCGTATTAGTCAATTAAAACTTCCTGAATCTTTTTCTACAACATTACTCCAAGAGTATTTTATCCCTCTAGAAAATTGCATTGAGTTTGTTAAAGCAATGCGTGTTATTTTACAAGCGCATAATCCTAATATTCTTAATATTTCTATACGGCATGTTAAAGCTAATAATGAGACATTATTATCATGGTCATCAAAAGAATGCTGTGCATTTGTTATTTATTATGAACAATTTAAAAAACAAAATTCATTAAAAAATACTATTGGATGGACTCAAAAATTAATAGATGCGGTATTAATACTTAATGGAACTTACTATTTACCTTATCAATTAAATGCACGTAAAGATCAATTCAGGGCGGCATATCCAACATATAAGAAGTTTGAAGAAATTAAGTTTTTATATGATCCAAAAGTTCGCTTTCAGAACTATTTATGGCAAGCATATTTTTAATAAAACCTTGTCGAATTCTATTCCTTAGATAGTCTTTATATATCTTAAATTTAGGCTACGAGTTGACTTGGGTTGCTATGCAAAATAATAAAAAAATAATTTTGTACATTCGTACTGATCTTTGTAATGAAGAACTTACTGCAGGTGGATCTGTAGCTCATACATTTGGGGTTATTACTGGTTTTATGCAGCTTGGGTATGGGGTAGCGTGTGCATCATCATGTATGCATCAACTACTCAAAAAACTTCCATTTAAAAAAATAATAAAACTTAATAATCCGAAATTATTAGCCCCATTACGTTGGAAGATCAACTGTTTTTTGTCGTCGTATATATTTTTTTTGAAAGTTGTTTTTAAGCTCAAAAAAAAAGATATTGAGTTTATTTACCAACAGATC
>CAIQNR010000040.1 GCA_903873255.1 uncultured bacterium
CCTTCAATTTCAAAATTTTGTTCCGTTGTGGTTAGCATCTACACAGGTGTGCGTACTTCAACATAATATCATTTTTAAATGGCCCAACGCAGGCCCATTTTTGTTTTATTTTGTGTTCTATCGATTGTAAAGCCGTAATTGAATTATTAGTTTTTTGTTCTTGAAGTTCTTTTGGAGTTACATTAAACCAAATTAAAGTACCTTTAACTTCACTATCTTGTAGAAAATCTTGATCAGCTTGATTTTTAACAGTTTCTTTTTGTTGTTCTAAAATATCTATTTTTTGATTGATTAACTGATTGTCATATTCAAATTTTTGTTTTGGATCATGTAGAATTTCATATGATTGGCCTAATGATTTAAAGGCTGTATCGCTGTCATGTGTTTTATCTGGATGTACTGTTACGGCAAGTTTTCTATAGGCGCGTTTAATTTCTTGAGGTGTTGCATCTTCAGTAAGTCCTAATTTTTCATAATGACTATGTGAGGAATTTGCTATTCTTGAGCTTGCAACTTGTTTATTGAAAACATCAGTTTTTATTGTTTTGCTGTAAGGTATCAGAGCTGATTTTTCAATAATAGATCCATTGTCATAGATAGTATTTGCTTGAAGGTGTGCTGCAATAACCAGCAATCCAAAAAAAATATATTTTTTATCTACCATAAAATTCTCCATTTTTTATAATTATATATTACTCCTTGCCAGCTTAGCTTTTTTGATGTTATTTTTCAATAGAAATTATTTAAATTTTTTTATGTAAGCCTAATTTACATAAAAAAAGCGGAGAGATTAAATCTCCGCTTAATGAACTTTAAAAGTAATAAAATCTTATTATTTTGAGCTGGTGCTAGAATCGCTTAAATACCTTTTTATTGTTGGTTTTTTATGCATATGTGGTTGTGATACGAGTTTGGCAAGAACCACTGCTTTTGGTATGTTTTTATTAAGTCCAAGAATTGAACGTATGGTATTTAAAGGTTTTTTTGTTGGGCAGTAAGAAGTGCTGAAGGAAGCTAAGCCCAAAGCTAAGAGAAATCTGATCGTAATTTTCATAAAAACTTTCTTTATTTATGTGATATAATAAGCTTAAAATATGTTTGCGTAAGCCAAATGTAGCCACTTTGAGTTATGATGTAAATCTTATATCTGAGATTATTTTTATGAAAATGTATGAGCATAGTAATTATATTAGTATTTTTGGGGACCGATCTGCTGGAATTGTTGCTAGTGAGTTACGGTCGATAGCTTCTGTGGATGCTGCTTTGCATGAAAAACTAAAGATATTTTTCCATGATGTTCGGCTTAAAGCGTTGGTAATTGCCCATCAGGTTCATGGTGTTAATGGGGTGATAATTACATCGTTACAGCAAGTGTACAATAGTAAATTATTAGAGCCTACAGGTGATTTTGTTATTACTGATATACCAAAAGTTATGGTTGGTGTTTTGACTGCTGATTGTTTGCCAGTGACTGTATATGACAAAAATAAGCAGGTTGTTGGTGTTGCTCATGCTGGGTGGCGTGGTTCAGTTGCAGGGATTTTAGATTCTATGATTGACGCACTAGAAAAAAAATATACTTCAAATATTCAGGATTTACAGTTTCAATTTGGCCCTTGTGCACATGTCTGTTGTTACCAAGTTGATCAGCTATTTGTAGATGTAGTTTCAGAAACTGAAGAAGGCTCCCAAGCTTTAGCAGTGCGTGATGGGAAATTTTATTTTAACCTTCCTCTTTATAATCAATTGCAACTTAAGCTACGGGGAGTTCTTATTGCTAATATTGATATGAGTAGTAGTATATGTACTATTTGCGATGTCAATTACTATTCTTATCGTAGAGATAAAACAGCATTACGACAGATTAGTGTAGTTTCATTGAAATAGAACCGATCATAGTTTAGAATAAAAAGCATCTTTATAATTTCTTGCGCAATAAAGGGTCAATACATGTTTGCTTATGTAGTTTCAAAAATAATAGGTTCCCGTAATCAGCGAGAAATCAGTAGATTGCAACCTATAGTAGAAAAAGTTAATCAGTTCGAGCCAGTAATCAGTGCATTAAGAGATCAAGAATTGGCTGAAAAAACAAATGAATTTCGCTTTTTATTGTCTCAAGGAAAAACACTGGATGATATTTTGCCAGAAGCATTTGCTGTTGTAAGAGAAACTGCAAAGAGGTTTTTAGGGCAGCGTCATTATGATGTTCAAATTATGGGCGGTATCGTTCTGCATCAAGGTAAAATTGCAGAAATGAAAACTGGTGAAGGTAAAACTTTAACAGCAACCCTTGCTCTTTATTTAAACGCGCTTTCAGGAAATGGTGCATTTTTAGTTACGGTAAACGACTATTTGGCTCGCCGTGACTCTGAATGGATGGCGCCAGTTTTTAATCATTTAGGCCTTACCATTGGTGTTGTTCAAAATAATATGAGCGATGCTGAGCGTAAAGAAATTTATAATTGTGACGTTATCTACGCAACAAATAACGAATTAGGATTCGATTATTTACGTGATAACATGAAGTTTCGTTTAGAAGATTATGTACAACGAAAATTATCATTTGCTATTGTTGACGAAGTCGACTCTATTTTGATTGATGAAGCCCGTACACCACTTATTATTTCTGGATCAACAGAAGAAGGTGGCAGGATGTATCAAAAGGCAGATGAAGCGGTTCGCCGTTTGCAAAAAGACGTTGATTATGAAGTAGATGAAAAACAACGCTCTGTGCTTTTAACCGAATCTGGCAATGATAAAATTGAAACATTTTTTCAAGTTCAAAATTTATATGATATTCAAAATATCAATATCCTCCATCACATTCATCAGGCACTTCGGGCCAATAGCTTATTTCGCAAAGATGTTGAATATGTAGTTAGAGATGGCGAAGTTTTAATTGTTGATGAGTTTACCGGTCGTATCTTGGCAGGACGTCGCTATAGCGATGGCTTGCACCAAGCGCTTGAAGCAAAAGAAGGCGTTGATGTTGAGCGAGAAAGTCAAACACTTGCATCTATTACACTCCAAAATTTATTTAGATTATTTAAAAAACTTTCCGGTATGACCGGAACTGCAATGACGGAAGCTGAAGAATTTTTTAATATTTATAAGCTTGAAGTTATTTCGATTCCATCAAATCGTAAAGTTATTCGTACTGACAAAGAAGACGTTATCTTTTTGACTGAACAAGCAAAATTTAACTCAATTGTAGAAGACATTAAAGAACGATATGCAAAAGGGCAGCCTGTTCTTATTGGTACCATTGCAATTGAAACGTCAGAACGTTTAAGTGACGTTTTAAAAGCGCATCAAATTCCTCACGAAGTGCTTAATGCAAAGCAGCATGCTCGCGAAGCAGAAATTGTTGCACATGCAGGTGAAGTTGGCCATATCACGATTGCAACCAACATGGCAGGTCGTGGTACTGACATCAAATTAACTCCAGAGTCAGTTGAGTGTGGAGGTCTTTATATCCTTGGAACTGAACGTCACGAAAGTCGTCGTATTGACAACCAGCTACGTGGTCGTGCAGGGCGTCAAGGTGATCCGGGGGAATCGCGATTCTACATTTCACTTGAAGACGAACTTATTCGTATTTTTGGTGGAACATCTATTCGGGACAAGATGAAAGCCTGGGGCGGAATGGAAGATGATGACGTTATCGAAGATAAATGGCTCTCTAAAACTATCGAACATGCCCAAGAAAAAGTTGAAAAAAATAATTTTGATAGTCGTAAAAATCTGCTTGAATATGATGATGTTATGAATCAGCATCGCAAAGTTATCTATGCGTATCGCTACAGTGTGCTTGAAGGTGCAGAAGATATGCATGACCTTGTACGTGAAATGATTACAACAAGTGTTGAAACAGTATTTGCACGTTTTATTAAAGAAGAGCGTGTAACCGAAGAAGAATCAGCAGCAGCTATCGACTTTTTAGCAGGAATGTGTCAACTCGATAAGTCCGTTTTTAACTTAGATATAATTAATTCAACTAATGCAGAACAATTCCAATCCGATTTGACCAACATTTTACTGGAAGCATATCAACTTTACCGTGCGTCTGATGATGAAAAGCATATGGATGAGGGTGAAAAATGGGTCATGCTCGAAACAATCGATCAAGCATGGAAACAACACATGCTTAACTTAGATCATCTTAAGGAAGGCATCTATCTACGTAGTTGGGGACAAAAAAATCCACTTATAGAGTATAAGCGCGAAGCGTTTGCTATGTTTGAAGACATGATGCAAAGTATTCGTTGGGAAATTGTGCATAGAATATTCCGTTTAAATACTCAGCGTTTTGATGCTCGTGCAATTGAAAAAAAGCGCGAAAAAGAGCTTGAATCATTAAGCATGATCTCTGCATCAGTAGATAATGTAGAAGAAAAAGTCTCAGCAAAAAGAGACTCTGATAGAGTTGGTCGCAACGATGATTGTCCCTGTGGATCAGGTAAAAAATACAAAAAATGTTGCGGTTGAGATTATTGTGAAAAAGGCGATTTTAGTAACGGGCGGAGCTGGATATATCGGCTCACATACAGCATGGTTATTAAATCAAAAAGGGTATCAGGTAGTTGTACTTGATGCCCTTTTTCATAATCAAATATTTAATCATTCGTGGGCTGTGTTTGTTAAGGGTGATATTTCAGATACTATTCTTCTTCAAGAATTATGTGTCCGCTACAAATTTGAAGCAGTTATGCATTTTGCAGCATCTATAGAAGTTTCTGAATCTTGTAAAAATCCTGCTCAGTATTACCGAAATAATGTTATAAACACTCAAATAATGCTTGATGTATGCCGTACTTATGGCATTACTAACATTATTTTTTCTTCATCATGCGCAGTGTATGGAAGTCCGTTGACTGATGTACTGAAAGAAGATCATCCCAAGCATCCAATGAGTCCTTATGGTAGAACAAAATATATTGTTGAGATGATGCTGGAAGATTATGCAAAAGCGTATGGTATACAGTATGCTTGTCTCCGTTATTTTAATGCAGCCGGTGCGCATTGCCAAGAAGGTTTGTATGAGCAACATTTTCCCGAAACACATGTTATTCCACTTTTGCTTTCTGCAGCTTTGGAACATAAGCAGTTTTTTATTTTTGGGACCGATTACCCAACTTTTGATGGCACAGCAATTCGTGATTATGTGCATGTTCTTGATATTGGTGATGCCCATGTAAAAGCTCTTGAATATTTGTGTAGTGGAGGGGTTTCAGATGTGTTTAATTTGGGTACGGGGCATGGGTTTTCTGTATTGCAATTATTTACGGCAGTGGAAAATATTACACAAAAAAAGATTGCAGTTACGTATGGATTGCGTCGTCAAGGAGATCCTGCAAAATTGGTGGCAGATGCAACAAAATCACAATCAATTTTAGGTTGGCAACCGATTAATTCATCTTTTGAAAATATAATTACCAGCGCGCTGCAGGGGTATATTCAAAAAAATAATTCAGTATTGCAGCAATCTTTATCTGATTGTGGCAAAGTGCATCAGATATAAATTATTACATTCTTAAGAAAGGTTTAAATCTATGAAGTTAAAGTTATTTTTGATGAGTTTGTGCCAGTTGTTTTCTTTCCAGGTTGATGCAAAAGCTTTAAAAAAGGGTGATATGGCACCCAATTTTTGTTTGTTCAATCAGGATTCTAAAGAAGTAAAATTATCAGATTATCGTGGACAGAATGTTGCTGTTTATTTTTATCCAATGGATGGGTCATGGGGTTGCACACGTCAGGCATGTAGCTTGCGTGATGGATTTACAGATCTTAAAAATGCTGGAATTACCATTATTGGGATAAGCTCAGATTCTGTAAAATCTCATAAAAAGTTTCAAGAAAAGAACCATTTACCTTTTGTTATTTTAAGCGATGCCAAGCAAAAAGTTGCTGAGCTTTATGGCGTAGCGCGAGGTTTTCTTTTTTCTTGGTTAGGCTCAAAAAGGGTAACTTTTTTGATCGGTAAGGATGGTCGTATTGTGGATGTACTTAAAAATATTGACCTTAAACATCATGCGGATCAAATTATTAAGATTTTTAAAAAATAAGCATGCTCAATATTGATTAAATCTTTTTAAAAGTGAGTTTATAGCATTCTGCTAGAGGCTCACTTTTGCATTCTAGAGGCTTTTTTCTTATGATTTTTTCTTAAAATATAAGCCTAAAGGGTTCTTTTATTATAAAACTCTTGAATAATGCATGTCAGATTGGTTATGATGAACTTATAAGTTTAATTTCTATTAAAAGGAGGTTCATTATGAACAAGAAATTATTATTGCTGAGTTTGTTTTCGGTAACAGGACTCCCCATTGTAGCGGCAAGTATAGAACAAGATTCATCTTTATGGCAGGATGCTACCTATATATCTGGTCATGATCGTATGGATGATCATGATGGCAAACATAGGGTAATAGAAAGGCAAAAAGGACATAAAAAACATGAAGAACGTTGTTCATGTCCTCGTAAAAATGAAGGTCATCATCATGGGGAACATAAACATGAAGCAAAAATTGCATATGAATATAGACCAATGTGTACCGAATGTAACATGCCAAAAAGACAAAGAGATATGAGTGCTGAAGAAATTCAACAAGCACAAGATGCAATGAATGCTGATAAGTCAATTGATACTGTATCGCAAGACCAACAAGTTGGTTCTGATATAGGTGAGTCGATTATACCGGCTGACCGTGATGCTTCATCATCAGGGGATGATGCAAACATCTAATAAAAAAAGTAGATAAAAGAAAAAGGCCTGATTTTATTCAGGCCTTTTTTGCGTCTTGTTGAATATTAAATAGTGTAGGTGCTGGTTGTTACATTGAATGTTCCAGCTCCGCTTGTTCCAACGGTGATGGTAGTATTATTGAAGTAGCTAATAGATGTTATTTCCATACCATCAGTTGCTGTAAATCCTTTTGCTCCAGCAGACTTAAGAGCCGCCGCTTGTTTTTGTAATAATAGAGCTTGGTTATTGAGTGTTGTAAGAACACCATTTCCATGCGCGGTAACTACATCATTAAATACTTCTTCAGCAACACATCTGGTTGTTGCGGTTCCTATTGCGCCTGTAACAATGTATGAATTGCCATCATTAAATTTAAGTTTGGTAGAAGCTAGAGGAGTATCGGTAAATGCTGCTTTCATAGCGCCACAACGGCTGTATGCAAAAGCAACAGCATTATTATGGTTTTCTATTTGATCAGCTAACATTGTTGCAAGTGCATTTACGCTGTCAATAGGTGAAAGTTGAGGTCCAGAACTTCCTGCAGCTAGAGATCCACCAGGAGTTCCGCCCAATGCATTCCACATTACACTGTAGAGACTGTTTGGATTTTGTATGGTATTGCCATCTGTATCAGTACTGCCATAAATATTATAACTTGGGGATTGTGTATCATCGTAAGTAAGTGTTGTGCCTGCTGGGAGATTGAGAGTAGTTCCAATTTGAGTCCAAATGTCAGGCAATTGTTCAATAATATCAGTTTCGTCAGCTACTGCGTTATTTATACCAGAGGTATATTTATCAAATGTTTGTAATGTGTAAGAAAGAAGTACATCTGAGCCTGTTAACCATTGATCAAGAGAGCTACGTAATGTTGTTGCAAATGTTCCCATTGAGCTTAGTTGTGCTGGATCAAGTGCTGTGCCATCTGTTATAAGATAGTTATCTTTATTTCCTACAGGTCCATTAATACCACTTAATGCTTTACCTATTAAAACTAAATTAGGATCGGTAAGGGCGAGGTTTGATGCAGTTGAAGAACCTGAGGCACCACTATCTCCTTTTGCAGCTGTAACTAATTTAGGGATAATATCAGCAAGATGATCACTCGTAATATCAAATGTAAAATTTGGAATCATTGAAGTGCCATATGTGTAGGTTGAGATAAGAGAGTAGCCAGCATTAAGGTCTTTGAGCGCTCCTTGAATATTACTAGACCAATCTGAAACAGATGTAAGTACATTATAATTGTAGGTTCCATTTGGTGATTGTTGATAAATATTAATTTCTTGATCAATTACACCAAATGCACTCATAGGGTTGGTCAAGCTATCCATTGGATCATTAATTTGTTTTATTTTTGCAGCAAGTGCAGGCATGTCTGTTACTGTTTTGCCATCTGCGCTTAAGAATGTATCAAGTACAGTGCTAGAAGTAGCATCAACTCCTGTTTGGTTGAACGCTGTTGCAATAGCTACAACATTTTGGTCGGTTCCAATGGAAGTTGCACTTTGTGTTACAGGTGCAGGCATTGGGTTGAGTAGACCCTTGGTTATGCTTGCTGTCCAAGTGGTGAAGTTATTTGTAGCTGTTCCAATTGAAGCTGGAAGGCTAGAAAGAAATGTTTTGAAGTCATTTGAGCATTTAACAAGGTTTGCCATATTAACGGTGCCGTCAGTATTAACCAAAGAGGTTGGCATATAAAATGTATTTAAATTTTGTGCAATTGTTATCACATTAGGATCTGCATTAACAGGAGCAGCTGCCGCAGCTCCGCCAGTGCTGACAAGATTTGCAATTAGTGTATCAATATCTGATAAGAACATGAGTGGAGATCCGCCATTTCTTATATAATCCTGTACTGCTTTAAGTGCCGCTTGTTCTGAAGGGACAGTCATTGTACCTCCTCTGCTTGGTAGTGCTTGTGCAAGAGCTGCTTGTGCGGCGTTTCCTGATGCAGCGCAAGCGTTTTCTGGTGTTGCACTGAATGTTTTTACAAAAGGAGTGTAAAAGTCGGGATAGTAGGTTGCAAAACTCGAAACCCCATTTGTTTGAATAGCGCTACATGCATTCATTAAGTTGCTACTTGAAACTCCATTTGTTTGTGCATCTTTTATGGCGTTGTGAAATTGATTGTCACGTATGTCAATTATTTGACCATGACTCATGCTTTGTACGAGTAATGGAGTATGGAGTACTCCAAGTAGTAAAATGAGCTTTTGCGTTCTTTTATTCATAGTTCTTCCTTTTTTATTAGAACGTTATTTGAAATTTTCCCCAGAAAGTAAATCTGTCTATAGCATTATTTTGTTTTGAAACTTCGTATGATCCGCCAAGTTCACACAAGAATGGATGTTCACTTGCAGTATAGTAGCCAAGTGTGCCGTAAAGGGAGTTTACAAAAAGATTGGTGTTAGCAGCAGATGTAAGGTCGATATCTTCGTATTTAATTTGGGCTCCTCCTGCAACAGCACCACTTGAAGCGAGCGATCCAATAGTGCTTAGTAAGTTTGAAGAATTGTCATCAGAAAAATCAGCAACTTCTGGCCCAAGTATCCAGTCATTTACAAAGCGAATGTTTTCAGATTCTCGTATAAATGAGGTGGTACCAATTGTTGCATTAAAATGTCCTTGAATAAATGAAAAACTGAAAGTTGAATAGTTTGAAAAACCTGGAGTAACATACACATCTTGCGTCATTAAATTGATGCCGAATGTTTTTTTACCAAGTGATTGCATAGTATTGAGAGTTGAGTTTCTGTCTGCTTCATTCTTATACATTGCAAGGTAGCGAGTCCATTGACCGCGATTAAGATCAAATGATCTTTTTTGTTTATTTTCTACAAGATATTGATTTTTTGATGACCAAGTAAACCAGATATGAGCACCATTTTTTTCATGGATTAGTGTGTGACCGTATGCTCCAAGAATGATTCCGGCATGTTTATTGTTTCCACGTATAGGTTCCCAGAGATACACAGCATTCGGACGGTTACTGGTAGGTATTATTACCCCAATATAAGGAGCAAGGTAGCTTGTTTTTCTATCCATAAAATCATAACCAAGTTGTAAGAAGATATCGCCAAGCCCGCGACTGCTTTGTGCCCCATCAATTCTTCCATAGAGTAATCCAGGTTGTTTAAATGCATTAGTCATGTTTATTGAATTTACAGGAAGACCATCAAGGCCAAGATGCGTAGTATTAATTGAGCCACCAGTTTCTAGAATTGCTTCATCAAGACCTAGATCATTACTTACATTTATAAAAGGGACTTCTGCAGTTGCCCACCATCTTTCTTTAAAACCATAGCGAGCGCTGATTCCAAACCCACTAAAAGTTTGTTTTGGGTTAAAGGAAATAACACTGGATTGGTTGCCAAGGGTGGTCATAATATTGAAGTTGTATCCAATAATATCCTGAAATGATGAGGTATCACTTACAGGATCTTCGTTAGTTAGTAAGGATGATTTGTTCTTGATAAGAAAGAAGGTGTTGAGATCTTCTTTATTGGTTGATTTACCACCAAAAACAACGGCTGAAATTTCTGTTTTATTAAGTACGCTTCCATCTTCAAATTCTTGATCAAAAACAGTTGAGTGGGTTATGTCAGTTGGAATAAATGAGAATGGCTGTGCTGATAAAAAACTCTTTCCAGAAAGATTTGAACCTTGTAACGGGTGCATGAGAATCAGAAATATTCCTATATATTTACTAAGATTCCTCATAAATGTCTCCTTTGTGTGATATAATTTATATTTCCAATTCATAGCATTATTAAAAAACAAAAGGCAATTTTTTAGGTTATTTTTATTTATATATCCAATTGGCGTTATCGTTGATCCATGGTAAACTTTTAAATAATTTAGATTAAAAACTTCTTTTTTTTGGGGTGCATATGATTTCACGAGTACGCGGCACGCGCGATATTGTTGATGGAATAGCTATGGAACATCTTTGTATGTTACTAGAAAAGCACCTTAAAAATTATCGTTATAGCCAAATATATCTTCCACTTATTGAATCAACCGATTTATTTAAGCGTTCTTTGGGCCAAGAAACTGATGTTGTTTCTAAAGAGATGTTTGTGGTTACCTCGTCGTCTGGTCAATCAGATGAAGAAATTTGTCTGCGTCCAGAAGCAACTGCTTCTACCGTAAGGGCATTTGTAGAAAATGGTATTCAGCAAACACCCTGGAAGGTTTTTACTATTGGGGAAATGTTTCGCTATGAACGGCCTCAAAAAGGAAGATTTAGACAGTTTTATCAATGTAGTATGGAAGTTATAGGTTCTGCATGTGTTGCCGAAGATGTGCTTTTTATTCAAATGCTTAACAATTTTTTTTCTCAGCAATGTGGTTTTTTAGAGTATGGCCTTCATATCAATTATTTAGGATGCCATGCAGATAGATCCGCGCTTAAAGAGCAGTTACATACATTTTTAGAAGAACATATAAGTGCATTATGTGATACCTGCAAAAAAAGAAAAGACACTAATATTTTGCGTATTTTTGATTGTAAAAGCTCAGAATGCCAAAAAATTTATAGCAATGCTCCGGTCATTACCAGCGTTTTGTGCGCAGAGTGTGATTATGAATGGAAGCAACTTCAAAATAACTTAGAAGAACTTTCTGTAACATTTTCTCATAATCCTTGTCTTGTTCGAGGCCTTGATTATTACAATAAAACAGTTTTTGAATTTGTAAGTCCGCTGCTTGGAGCGCAAAGTGCTTTTTGTGGGGGTGGTCGTTACGATGGATTAGTACAAGCTGTTGGTGGCAAAGAGGATCAACCTTCTATTGGTGCAGCAATTGGTATTGATCGTGTTCTTATGATGTTTGAAGTATTGGGAAAGAGTTTTATTGGTAATAGTAAGCCGCTCCATGTTGTGCTTCCTTTGTCTCAAGAAGAACAAAGCGCGGCATTGCAAATAGTCAGTGAACTCCATAAACATGATTTGTGTGCAGATGTTCTTTTTGATAAATCAATAAAAAATTTGATGCGCAAAGCAAATAAACTTGGTGCAAAAGTAGCGCTGCTTCTTGGTTCCCAAGAACGTGAAAATGGGACTGTTACTGTTAAAAATATGATGACAGGGCAAGAAACAGTAGTTAAGCAAATTGAGATTGCTCAATTTCTTAAAAATAATTAATAGTTGTTTTCGCAAAAAGCGTTTTCGAGATACGTAACTTTTTGAGTTACTCCATCAACCAGTGCCACGTCAAAGCGATAGGTTGCATCACGGTACTTATGCTGAGATATAAAATATTTTGCGGTAAGAATAATTTTTTTTTGTTTAGAAAGCGTAATAACTTCTGACGTATTGAAGTAGTTATTAGTCCGTGTTTTAACTTCTACAAATGTAAGAATGTCTGCTTTTTGTGCAATAATATCAACTTCTCCACCGCGAATAGAAAAGTTTTTCATTAGAATAGTAAAACCATTTTTAATCAAATAAAGAGCAACGGCAAGTTCGCCATTATTACCAAGTGTTTTTTTAGAAGAAGTTAACATATGATTTTTTTGGTTGTGCTGATGCTATTTTTGTTACTTGAGATCCGCCTGGATATGAAGCCAATTTTTGCCCTATAAAAGCAGCGCGCGGTGCATCTTTTTGTGCAAATGCAAGGCGATAGTCAAGCTCAAGTACTAAAAAATCAATGTTATCGACGGCAGCAGTAGTGAATGTTTTTTTGATATGAGTAAGTCGTTTTTCTGCAGCAGCATAACTTCCTTTTTTAATATATTGATTAAATATATCAGTATTGTGTTCATATAATTTTCTATAGCAAAAGTTACGTATTTGAATGATATCGTCTTTAAATGGATGTTCTTTTTTAAGAAGGCTGTCTGCTAAATCGATAATTTCTTGGGTAGTTTTTTGGTCTCGATCATGGGTTGGAAGACAATAATAATAACTTACTATTGCTTTATATTGTGCATATTCAAGGTGTCTATCCGCAGGATATAATTTTATGAATTCATTATATTTTTCACCAGCAGTTTTCCACATACCTTTTTCAAAATAGATATCTGCTATTTCTATGCGAGCTTCTTTTGCAGCAGCCAAATTTTTAGTTATAAGAATTAATTGTTCAAGCCCTTTAATTGCTTCATCAAAATATTCAAGTGATAAGCAAACGTTACAATAATCCCGTAATTCTTCTTCGGTCATAGATTTTATAAGTTTACGAGAAATTTCATTATAACGTTTTTTGAGTGCATTTTTTGCTTGTTTATTATTTTTTTGAGTAGTGTGTTTATTGATAAGTGGATCTGGATGTTGGGGATTGGCTACAATTTTAAGGCAAAGGGTTAAGAGAACTATTTTAAAAACTATGTTCATAGTTAATCTGCCTTGGATGGGTTAAATTCAGGAGCATTTGGATTATAGATATGCGCTCGATGCTTAGGTGTCCAAGCTGTCCAAACAGTATGTTCTTTAGGAGCTGGCCAGTAGGCAAGCCCATGTTTTTTTAAGAAATCTTTAAATATGAAGAGATATTTATAGTTAGGATTTTTTTTAATGAGCTCCATTTGGAGATCTTCTTGGCGATCAAATGCTTCTTCTGTGAGTTTACTGATATATTCAGATTTTTTTTGAGCCTTTATTGCTTCAGAGCGTTGTTGTTCTAATCGGTGAATTGTTTGAATTAAACCTGTTTTGTCATCATTTCCAAAAAGTGGGCATGCAATTAAAGTAAAAATTAAAACTAAAAATATCATATTCTTTGTTCCAGATAAAAAGGGTTATTAGCTCAACATTAGAGTGCCAGTTTTCTGAAAATCTTCAAGTATAGGTATTTGAATAAGCTTAAATCATCCAAATATGATCTATTTATAAGTTAGAGATTGAAATATTGGTAGGCGGTGATCACTAGGAATAAAAGAAATGATACATCTTTCTGGGCAGTACTGTTTTTTTGATGGCAATGTTGTGTATCCATAGCTTTCTATTATTTCTCTAAATAGTTCTTTTCCTAAGAGCTCTTCTCCCATTTTTTGAAAAGCTGCAGATGTTTTATCGCTTTCAGAAATTTTAATACTAAGTGTTCTGTTTTTTTCTTGTAACATTCTTATTTTTCTCAAGACATCTAAATTTCTTGGAATGCAAGTGCTTCTGTGGAGTTCAATTTCTGTATAAACGGTTTCTTTTTGTTCAATTGCTAATTCATTGCGCCAGTCTTGTTGAATTATATATCGCCCGATTATTTCTTCTATAGGCATAGGTGGTGTAGTTATTTTAAAAAATGTATCAAGATTATTACTATTTGTAGGTGAAGTTGGTTCAGAAGCGCTGTAGCTATAGGGTGTGAAAAAGATAGAGAGTAAAATTAATAATATCATGAAATACCTTACTAGAGTAATAGATTGTTTGTCAGAATGCGTTGATTATTATGGTGACAGTTTTTTATAAATATTCAAGTATAAATATTTATACTAAGCTTGAATGTTACTATTTTTTATTATGACTTATCATTTATGACTCGAGTTTGATATCTTTTATGATATTCATGTTAAGTATTGTAAAAAAGGTTTTTATTGGAGAATTTTTATGATGAAAAAAAATATAGGGCAAGTTCTTGTTGATACAGAAGTGCTATCTAAGATTGATTTAGATCAGCACCTTGATGCTGCAAAGAAAGAAAATCTTGGGATTATTCGTTATTTACAAGAGAAAAATTTAGTAACAGAAGATCAGCTTGCACAAGCATATGCTAGTCAGAATAACTTAGAATATATAAAAAATATTACGGAAGAAATGGCGGATCCAATTTTGTTGGCCAAAGTTCCGCTTAAATTTTTAAAACAACAAATTGTTATGCCTATTCGATATAAAGGCGCAACCGTACTTGTTACGGCAAATCCAAATGATTTTCAGCCATTGGATGAATTAAGTTTAATTTTTGGAAAAGACGCAGCTATTGTTGTTTCTGGATTTAAAGTAATTCTTGATGCGATTAATCATTATTACCCGCTTGAAGGCGCTGACCAGATGATGGAGGACTTGGAAGAAGAAAATGATGTTTCCGGTCTTTCTTTTGGTGAAATTGATGAACGCGATATTATGAGCAGTGCAAATGATGCTCCTATTATTAAATTGGTCAATTATGTGTTGTTCCAAGCAAGTAAAATGAGCGCATCTGATATTCATATTTCTCCTGGTGAAAAAGAAATCCGGGTACGTTTTAGGGTAGATGGTATTATGCATCAATTTATGATGATACCTAAGCGTACTCAGGCAGCTGTTTCATCTCGTCTTAAAATTATGTCAGGCCTTAATATTGCAGAAAAAAGAAAACCTCAAGATGGTCGTATAGAGATTCGTGTAGGAGAAAAACGTATCGATATTCGTGTTTCTATATTGCCAGCCAGTTTTGGTGAAAATATTGTTATGCGTTTACTTGATAAAGATAAAGGTTTTTCTGAACTTGATAGCATTGGTCTGAGTGAGCGTGATTTAAAAGAAGTAAAAAAAGCAATAACCCAACCAAATGGTATTTGTTTAGTATCAGGGCCTACTGGTTCTGGTAAAACAACAACTTTGTATTCTATTTTGCATCGTTTAAATGATCCTAAGGTGAATGTTGTAACGGTAGAAGATCCTGTTGAATATCAACTTCAGGGTATTACTCAAGTGCAAGTTAATCCTAAGGTAGAGTTAACTTTTGCAAATGCTTTGCGTGCAATTTTGCGTCAAGATCCTGATATTGTGATGATTGGAGAAACGCGAGACCAAGAAACAGCTCAAATTGCAATTCAAGCTGCACTGACAGGTCATTTGGTGCTGAGTACTATTCACACTAATAGTGCGCCTGCAATTATTACTCGTTTGATTGATATGGGTATAGAACCATTCTTAATAGCATCATCAATTGTTGCTGGTATTGCACAGCGTCTTGTTCGTAAGTTGTGTGATAAGTGTAAAGTTTTATATACACCAACTTCAGAGGCGCTTGAAAGTTTAGGTATTAAGCCAGAAGCTGGTAAAAAATATGAATATTATAAACCGGTTGGCTGTGATGAATGTAATCAACTTGGTTATCGAGGGCGTCTTCCAATATTTGAAGTTATGACAATGACTGACGATCTTATTAAACTTACTATGGAACGTGGGGCAACATTAGCGCTTAGAAAACAAGCTGAAAAAGATGGTATGACCACACTAATACATGATGGTATACGTAAGCTTGAGCTTGGATTGACGAGCGTGGAAGAGGTTGTTTCTGTTGCAACATCACATGCAGAAAGTTCAGAAGAAGAAATTGGATAAGCAATCAAAAATACAAAAAATTGTTTGTCTGGTATGTTTTCTTGAGTAAGAGATAGGGAATAATTTTTTATGGGGTTCATGCAGATATGATGCGCATGCGTTTTTTCGGGAAAATAATTATATCTTTAGTTGTAGGGATAACCTGTGCATCATTATGGGTTCAGCATGATGATCGTTTTCTGGATATTGCGCATGATACGGTTGTTCAGGTTTTTAGAGATAGTTATAATGCTCGTTTTTGTGCAGAGCGTTGTCAGCTCAATCCGCTTTCTTTATCAGTGACTTTTAATAATATTCATGTTGAGCCGCTTGATGGATCCCATGCATGGAATTGGTCTGCAGATTATTTAATGATTTCTTGTAGTGTGTTGTCATATTTGTATTCACGTGTATGTGGTATTGCTATTTCTCTGGGTAATGTACAAGCAGATACGCAGATACAGGATCAAAGAATTGCAATTGTTGATCATGTGATCATGATACTGGATGCGCCAAAATTAGAAGGGCCATTCGACGTTAATGCCTTTACATTAGAAGAAGTAAAAGTATCGTTTAATGATCCTGTGTATAAAATTAACGGCACCATATATGGTTCGCTTTCATCGGTGAAAAATAATAATATTTTTTCTACTTCAGTAGTATTGCATGGCGGTTCGATTGTTATGAATGCGAAAAAAATTATTCATGATTTGGGAGGCTCTGTTGCTCTTGCATCTCAAGTTCCAGATACCTTTCCTACCATTGTTTTTGATTGTTCTTTTATTAGTCCTCAATTTCCTTCAGATCAACGTTATACGTGTTATGTAAAAGGATCTTGGGATGGGCAGCAGGGTTCTTGTATGCTCCATACGCAAGATCATTCGCTTATAGTGCATCCTTGTACTGTAGTTAAAAAAAATGATGCTTATGAATATAAAGCAAAACTTTCTATAGATGCAGATCTTGTAAAGCGATTAGCATTGCCTTCATTACTTGATACCGTAGAAGGGCGTTGCGAGCTTGCTATTAATGGTTCAAACTCAGGTGATGTAGAAGGTATGTGTAAAGTAAATCAGATAAGTTATAAAGGATATGTGTGCGATAATGTTACGTTTTCATTTACTAAAAAGCTGAATGATATTTCTGGAACAGTTCATGCAGATTTTGGTGAAAACGCACTAGAAGGATCCGTTGATTATTCATTGTCTCAGCAGCAAGGAACGTATGTTCTTGAAAATATTTCTAAAATTCCTCTTTATGGATATTGGGAATTACAGCCACATGCAGCAAAAATTACAGGAGAATTTTATAGTAAAAAAGAACAGTATCTTCAGTATCGAGCAACTGCATATCATACTAAGACAGAAGAAAAGGTGAGTGTTGATGGTTCTTTGGTTCAGGATAATACGCATATAATTCTTCGTGGATCTATTGCATCTCAGCTGTATTATGTAGAATTGCAGACCGATCCTTTTATGGTTATTTCTGGTTTATATACAGATAAAGATGGTAATGAACTTATTAAAGGTTCTTTTTCGGATTCATCCCATTTTTCTGCAACAATGCATTATGAAACAGTACGTACTATTGCACGTTCTTGGTATGACAGTTTTTTACCTGGCAAAGGAGTTTGCACCCTTGCTGGTGTGCTTAATGAGCAAGGTATTTCCGGTACTTTAGATTTATCTAATGGTCTTGTTCGATTGCCTGGTATGTATAATTTTATTTCGAGTGGATCGATGAAATATGGCTATGATATACATAAAAAACTACTTATTTTTGATGATGTAAATCTTCTTTTACATAAAGGTATTATTAAAAGTAAGCGTCTAACACTTAGAATTCCTACCGAGAATGAAAAGCTTTTTATTCATTTCCCCCTTAATTTTAGCCATTGTTTTATTAATATTCGCAAACAACTGTATGGTACATTTTCTGGTGCACTTTTGTATTACAATAGAGATGATTCTGCAAAAGTTTCAGGATTTTGCGTTGTTGAAGATATGAATATTAAAGATAATATTTTTGCTTCTGAGTTGTATAATTCGCTTAAAAGTACTTCAGGTGGTCCATCTCATAAAAAAAATGATACAACTTCCCCTTCTACGCAGATAGCAATTGCTGTAAATACTCTTCAGCCTGCGTCGATTACTACACAGGTTCTTGAAACAAAAGCTCAATTTAATTGTTTTATAAAAAATACGTTAGAAGAGCCTCTTTTTGAAGGAGAGCTTTCTTTGCATGGTGGGAAAATTATTTTTCCTGCTCATACTCTTCATATTACGCGTGGTAAAATTACCTTTCTTCCTTATCTTAATAATGATCATTTACTTGATATTGTTGCTCAAGGTCGCATTAAAAAATATTTGGTAACACTTATGATTGGTGGGTCAATTCAAGATCCTACAATTACACTTCAGGCAAGTCCGTCATTAACACAAGAGCAAATTATGATGTTACTTTTTGGTGGAACAGAGGAACAATCATTAAATGTTATGGCCCCAGCATTGGTGATGTATAACGCTCAAAATTTTTTATTTGGTCAATCTTCGCAATATGAAACGATGCGAAATTCGCTTATACCAGCATGGTTGAGGCCTTTTCAGAGGGTTAATTTTATTCCAAGATTTGCAGATCAAACAGGCCGTGGAGGCCTTAAAGGTGTTTTAGAAATAGAAGTAAATGACCGTTTGCGTGCAGCGATAGAAAAAAACTTTAGTCTTTCAGAAAACGCGTCGGCTGAAGTAGAATACCTACTTTCTGATGATGTTAGTTTAAAAATGAATAAAGATGATCGTGGTGATCTTGGTGCAGAAATGGAGATGCGATTTAAATTTTAAAAAGGAATGAGTATGAAGCAAGATAGAAATAAAAAGATTTTTAAGTTGCAGCACATAATTATCATGATTGCTGCATATTCGGCTTCTATTGTTGCACTTCCACAAGCAGTTAGAGAGCAATGTGTTTCCTTTGCACAGAGCCATTTGATTAAAGATGATTCTTTATTTGGGCAAACAATAGATGCTTCTTTTTTTACTCCTGATGAGGCATATATACTTAAACAAGTTATTGTTGGGCTCATTGATGCCGAACAGACTATGATAAAAGCGGCGCTTTTTAGGTTAACTGATCATGATATTGCGCAAGCACTTATTGATGCGCACAAGCGGGGTGTTAAAATAGAAGTGGTGATCGATGCTGGGGGCATGGATTTAGGCCATTACAGTAAGGTATCAGCATTGGAATCAAATGAAATTCCTTTGTTTGTATACCAACCTGTTCCATTATTTAGTTCGTTAAAGCATGTAAATCAGAAAAAATCACGACAAGCTACAAGTTACAAATCGATTATGCATCATAAAACATTTATCTTTAATAATACGCTTGGTGGTGCAGTAGTAGTATGTGGATCTTTGAATCCTACGCATGCTGCATTTCATGGCAATGAAGAGATGGTTATGATCCGAAATAACCAAGAGCTTGTTAATCGCTGGAAAAATCATTTTGAGAAATTGAAGCGACGATGTATTGCGCGAACAATGAATGATTATAAAAGGGATCTTGTCAAGAAGAGTAAACAGGTTAAAAGTAAGAAAAAATCGCGCAAATAAATGGGCGATTTTTATCTGTAGGCACATGTTTTGATAAGATACATAATGTTAAAAAAGAGAGAGCTTCACTACCACGATTCCCTCTTAGCTTGTGCAGAATCTACTCAATATATTTTTTTAAATCAAATTTTATTTAAGCAGGATTTCTGCGTAGCATTTCAAGAGCTTTTAAAAAATCTGCAGGCAGTTGCGATTCAAAAGAATATGCTTTGTCTTTAAAAACAAATTCTAATTTTACTGCATGAAGAGCTTGTCGTTTGATAAGTTTTGATGTTTTTCCATACATAACATCGCCAAGTAATGTATGTCCGGTACCACTTAAGTGTACACGAATCTGATGTGTTCTTCCTGTTACTGGTTCTGCTTGTACCAGAGATGCATCTTCAAAATATTCAAGAACTTTAAAGTGAGTTTCTGATGCTCTGCCTTCTCTACGATGGGTCATTTTATTACGTATTCTCATATCGCGGCCGATAGGGAAGTTGATAGTACCTTCTTTTTCTGGCTGACCGTTGACTAAGCACATATATGTTTTATGAATTTCTCTATTTTTGAACATGTCAGAAAAAGTAGCATGGGATTGCGCAGTTAAAGGTATAATCATCAAACCTGAAGTGTCTTTATCAAGTCTATGCACAATTCCTGGGCGGTCTGCATATCCAACATCTTCGATATCCTGAAATGTTGTAGTGAGCCAGTCGATAAGAGAAAGGTCGCTTGAATCTTTATGGGGTGGGTGGACAACAACGCCAGCTGGTTTTTCTATGATGGCAAAATCTTTTTCTTGATGAACAATTTTAACCCCGATTTGAGCGACTGTTTCTTTGCTGATAACTGATTTTTCAGGAGGTAGAGGAATGGTTAAGGTTATAGTATCGTTACCTTTTAAAGCAGTTCCTGCTTTTGTTGGTGTTTTAAGATTAACAACAACGGCTGAGTTTTCGATTAAATCTTTAAATAAGCTCCGTGAATATTCAGGAAATTGTTCTGATAAAAAAACATCAAGACGTTTTCCGGCCTCTTCTGGTGTTACGGTACGAGTATATATTTCGCCTGGTTTGAACATATGTTCCTTTCAAATTCACTTATTGGTTACATTCTTCAGTTTACAGGAAGTAAAAAATTAATACATTCGATATAATTTCTAAATTAAATAAGCTTAAAAAAATCAATATGCAGCGCAAAATAGACAGTTTTTTTTAAATTCTATAGGTTGAGAAAACCTGTAGGGGATAAATGTTGTTTCATGAATATATACGGATCTGTTTGGTGAGGGAGATCACATGATATCAGAAAAACTTTTTGATGAGATCAAAAATAATATTAAAGATGTCATAAGTAGGCAATCTGTCCTTGGTAAATTATTGTGGGAAGAGTTGCTTAAAGCTCATCCGGCCGATTTAGCAAAGTTTTTGGGTAGTTTGCCAGAGGACCATTTTAAAAAATTATATATCGATTTCCCTTCGAGTATCAGTTGTGCCGTGTTTCGTGAATTTTCAGAACCACTTCAAGCTCTTGCACTGACTACACTTAATGATAGTGGCCGTGTTGATGCGCTTGGTTGTTTAACAACAGATGAATTAACTGATCTCTTTGAGCGCCTTTCAGATGACGAGCTTAAACAATATTTAAGTTTGCTTCATAAAACAGACCGTGAAAAAGTTCTTTCTCTTCTTAAATTTAATCCAGAATCTGCTGGCGGTATTATGGATACCGATGTGCTTGCCTTGCATGATGATTTGAGCGTTCAAAAAAGTATTCAACTTTTACAGCGTCTTGAAGTGAATCAAGAAATTCATCGTCAAATTTTTGTTATTGATAAAAATAAACGGTTGCTTGGTCATATCTGTTTGGAAGATTTAGTGCTTCAAAAGCCACAAGCACGGTTGAGTGATTTTATGCGAAAAAACCTTTTGGTTGCTCGTGCAGAAGATGACAGAGAAGAGATAGCAAATAAGATGGTCCATTATAATATGACCATTATCCCTGTGGTTGGCGCAGAAGATTATTTCTTGGGAGTTATTCCAAGTTCAACATTGATCGATATTATCGAAGAAGAATCTGCAGAAAATGTGTACCGCATGGCAGCGATGACACCGGTTAAAGGAACCTATTTTGATGCTTCGTTAACTAAATTATTGTATCAAAGAAGTATGATTTTAGGGGCTCTTTTGCTTGCCCAATCGCTTTCTAGTGCCATTATTAAGGCTCATGAAACGCTTTTGATTACATTTGCAGGTGGCGTCCTTATGCAATTTTTAACAATGCTTACCAGTACTGGTGGTAACGCAAGTAGCCAGACATCGGCTGTGGTTATTCAGGGGATAGCATCTGGGGAAATTAACAGAGATAATATGAAAAAGTTTTTAAGACGTGAATTTTTCTTAGCATTTTTCATGGCATTTATTTTGGGAATAATCTCATTTGCTCGTGTCTATATTACAAGTCGTCATTTGCTTGGCAGTATAGCGGTCAGTTCATCACTTGTGGTGATTGTTATGGCCTCTATTATGATCGGTAGCTGTATTCCGATTCTTCTTCGTCGTATTAACGTGGATCCAGCATATTCTGCGGGTCCTGTGCTTGCAACTTTGATGGATATTCTAGGTTTATTGATATATTGTAGGGTCAGTCAACAGATTTTCACGTATTTTGAGACATTTTCTTGACAAAAAGGTAAGTCATTTATACCTTAGAGATACTCTTTTAAAAAGAGCCGCTAGCTCAGTCGGTAGAGCAACAGCCTTTTAAGCTGTGGGTCGTTGGTTCGAATCCAACGCGGCTCACCATATCTCGCTTGTTAAAAGCTGCATATGGCACGATCATAAAAGGTCACTTTGAATTTAAAAGTCCCCATCGTCTAGAGGCCCAGGACACTGCCCTTTCACGGCAGTAACAGGAGTTCGAATCTCCTTGGGGACGCCAACTTTCGCTACGCAGCTTCCGCCTATGCATAAAGCTCTGGCGGGACAAGTCAGCATTATATTGGCTACGGCCTATTAATATTAGTTGGGATGGTGTTAGGACTATCATATGGAGCCTTTTATATTGTTGAGCCTGGTTATACCGCTTTACATATGCGTTTGGGGCAAGTAGTAGCTGTGCGCGAAACCTCTGGGTCATATTTTAAGATCCCTTTGATCGATAATATTAATTATATTAACAATCGTATTTGTAAGTCAGTGATAGAAACAACTGCACTTTCAAAAGACCTACAGTCTGTTTCTATCGGTGTTGCTATAAACTATAGAATAAATGATGCGGTAAAATTATTTAGAACAGTTGGTACAGAGTTTGAGACGGTTATTATTGATCCATTTGCACAAGAAAGTATTAAAGCTGTGGTGGCTAAGTATACTGCTGAAGATTTAATACAATTTAGGCATGCAGCAAAAGATAAAGTTTCTTTAGAGTTAGGCGAACGCCTACTTCCTTTAAATATTATGCTGATCGATTTTAACTTTGTGCATTCAGATTTTTCTCCTGATTTTATAAAGGCAGTTGAAGAAAAACAAATTGCAGAGCAAAGTGCAAAAACAGCAAAAAATTTAACAGAAAAAGTAAAAGAAGAAGCCGTTCAGCTTAAATCAAGAGCGGAAGCGGAAGCGTATGCTTTGCAAGTTAAAAAAGATTCAGTTACTCCAGAACTTATAGCATTAAAAAAAGTGGATGCACTCCTTAAAGCTATTGAAAAGTGGGATGGAAGATTGCCGCGAGTATCAGGTGGTAATACACCCTTCATTAATTTGATGGATGATAATTTAACGGCTGGGTCTTTATAAGCCTGAAATGATTTTATTCAAAATGCCATTTTTTGTGCTTAGTATGAGCTTAAGATAAGATTCTGTTATACAATAAAATTAAGCTCTATAGATAAGCATAGTTCCAAAAGAATTATTTGAGCTATCAAAAAAGGTATGTTAATTTAAAAAAACTTATCTTAATTATTCATGTAACAATACCTTTTGCTTTATTACCAAATTTTCATTTAGGAATTACGTATGACTCATGCTTTAAAATTACTATTTTTGTGCTTATTGAGCACAGCCAATATGTTTGGGGGCGTATCTTTAGCTCCAGCGATTATAGATACAGCAACTCAATATGATTTAGATTTATCTCGTCCTGGGAAAGAATCATTGGGTTCTGTTATAAATAAAGCACATACTTTTTATGGTAAAAAAGCTTTTGATACAATGCTTTGCAGTCCTCTAGATGAGATAGAAATACTTAAAAATAGACAAAAGCACACTCGTTTTTTGTTAGAAAATGAATCTCTTTCTTGTAATCTTGCGTCGCAGATGTCTGTTGTTGCAGTACATGAGCCAGCACTGATTCAGCATCATAGTGATCCTCTTGCACAAAAAGCTTTAGAATCTGTCTATTTTTCATTTCCAAAACTTAAAAAATTTAATACCAATCCTTATGCTCTTGATCTTGCTTATTTTTCTCATATAGCAGGTTTGTGCGCTCCGCTGGCTGAGCATGTTATTATGCATCTTGGGATTGATTTAGTAGCAAAAGCGGCAGGGAGCAAAGGGCATGGTCATCATGATCATGAGCATCATCACGAACATCATCATGGATGTAATCATCATCACCATGATGATTACGATGGAAATAGTATGGCATATTATGGATTGCAGGCTCTTCATTGGGGGCTTCATGTGCCAGGGTTATATGATATGGGGCAAGGGATTAAGAATCGTGCACTCATGATACAATATATTCAGTCTCAAACAATTCACATAGCTCAGTATGTACAAGCAGCTGAAGACATGTATGGCATGCTTAAACAACATCATGCTGCTACGTATGATTTTGAACCTTTTACAAAATTAGATTATTTTTTTTCAGAAAATCCTCAATGTTCATCTGATTTTAAACATTGTATGTCTTTGCTAAAAAAGCGAACCTTTAAAGGTAAAGCATCTGTGTGGAATCATGTTGGAAATGTTCTTGCTGCATATCGGGCTTATGGTAAAGTTGAGAACGAATTTGCATTGTTGATTGAAGCTGTGAGTGAGATTGATATCTATCTTACAACTGCTCAGTTGGTAAAAAATCAAACAGCGCAACAGTCATGGAGTTTTGTTGTTTTTAATGAAAATAAGAATAAACCGATTCTTATTATAGAAAAATTTTCACATCTGTTTGTAGCCCATAGTAAATTGCTTAAATTTTCATCAAAAAAATCTTTACATACACTTGTCAAAGGGGATAATGGTTCAGGAAAGTCCACTTACTTGAATGGTATTGGACATGTATTAATCCTAGCTCAAACATTTGGCATAGTTCCCGCAACGTATTGTGAAATTACGCCATTTTCCCATATTTATACCTTTAGATGTATTCAAGATGATATTGCTGCAGGAACATCGCGTTTTTATGCTGAATGTGCACGTATTGAAACAATTATTGAGAGTGTTACACAAAGTTCAAAATTTTCATGTGTTCTTCTCGATGAACCGTTTACCTTTACCACGCATGAAAAAGGCAGTGCTCATTTAGAAAAAGCGCTTTCAGATATTGGGAGTCTTTCTAGTACAATAAGCCTTGTAGCAACTCATTATAAAAATTTTAGCACGGCTTTAGAGTATTCTTGGAGACAAGAAAATTTTAATATTTAAAGATGTTTGAAAAATTTTTTTATTGATTTTAATTTTTATAATTGAAAGATCTGATTAAACAATCCAATGCTTAGTATATTTTTTATGGTTTTACTTGGTAGCAGTTGTTAGCATGTAAAAATGTTGAAATTATTTTTTAAGAAAGGATTGTAATGATAGAAAAAATTCAAAGACATTGTTTTTTAAGTATCGTGCTTATGTTCCCTTTTTCTTCCTATACAGTAGCTCCTAATATAGTGGTTGCAACGATTACGGCTGGCGTAAATCCTGCAGGTATTGCAGTTACTCCTGACAATCGCTATGCCTATGTTGCTAATAACAATAATTATTTACTGACTGGTACATCGGTAAGTGTTTTGGATTTAACTACCAATACACTTTCAAAAAATATCTTAGATGCTTCCTTTGCTCAGCCTTACACTGTCTCCATAAATCCAGCTGGAACAAAAGCATATATCACCAATAGTAATGGTTCAACGATCAGCATTATTGATATAGCAAGTAATACTGTTATAGGGACAATAACCGGGTTTGATGGCCCATCAGGCATGGCAATAACAGCTGATGGAACAACTGCCTATGTTAATAATTATGGCGGTCCTGGTGGTGCAGGTAGTGGTAATGCAACTACAGTACGTGTTGTTAATTTAAATACAAATTTGATTACTGGTTCAGCAATCACGGTCGGTCGAGCACCTGCAGGGCTTGCGCTCACTCCTAATGGCAACTTTTTATATGTAATTAATTATGTTGATGGCAATGTTGGTACAGGGACTGTCAGTGTAGTACAAACATCTGATAACACGGTAGTTCGCACAATTACAGGTTTTTCTGGGCCATTTGCAATTGCAATAACACCTGATGGAACTAGAGCATATGTAACAAATTTCGGAAGTAATAATTTTGATCCACATGGTTCAACAGTGAGTGTTATTGATTTACTTAGTAACACGATTATTGCAACTATTAATGTTGGGATACAACCTGCTGGTATAGCAATTACACCAGATGGTAAATACGCTTATGTCACAAATTATAATACGCTCTATGCAAATCCAGGGTTTAATAATTTAACAGCTGGTGAAGGTACTGTAAATATCATTGATATTGCTACCAATACAGTAATTGCGCCTATAATAGTAGTGGGTGAGTCTCCTGCAAATCTTGTAGTAGCGCCAAATGGTCAGCATGCATATGTGACAAATTATGCTTCTAATACTGTTAATGTTATTGCACTCCAATCATTTACACTTGCTGCTCAAGGGCGAAAAATTCAAAATCGATTCTTGCTTCAGAATGATATTGTTAATCAATTGACCTGGAGTGCAACAGGAACATCTCTGCCAGTCAGTTATTCTATTTATCGTGATGCAGGGTTGACCGATTTAGTGGCAACAATTTCAGCTTCAGATTCATTACAATTTTTTGATCACAATAGAATCGCAAATGCAACGTATACTTATTATTTGGTCGGAACCAATTCATCAGGAACTACTTCAACACCACTTGTCATAGTTGTTTCATAATAGTTAAAAAAATAGGAAGTAGATCATGATGTTATCTAAAATAATTCGTTCTGTGTTGCTCTTGTCATTATGCGTTTTCCCTCTTGTAGGGAGAAACATAATTTTAGAATTTAAGGGAGCGTATCTTTTACCAACCAGCTCTGCATTTAAAGAGATTTATGAAAGCGGTAGTGGCTTATTTGGTCCTGAAGTGACGGTTCAGTTGCTTGATGATAATCAACATTGGTATGGTTTTGCGAGTTTTGATTATTTTCATAAAAAAGGTTATTCAACAGGACTTTCTGAGGTTACAAAAGTTTCTTTAATTCCTCTCGCATTAGGTGTTAAATATTTAAAGCCAATACGTAACGATAAGATTGATCTTTATGGTGGATTTGGTTTTCAGGCAGTGGATGTTCGCACTAAAAACTACTCTCAGTTTGTTACTTCAAAATTGTCACAATGGGGCTTTGGTGTGATAACTAAAGTTGGGGCATTCTATCATTTACCCCATAATTTTTTGCTCGATCTTTTCTTCGATTATAGTTTTGCAAAAGCAGGCAATAATGGCTACGGATGCGAAAATATCAATGATATTGCATCGGTAAAAGCTAATGTCAGCGGGGCAATTTTTGGTATTGGCTTGGGGTATAATTTTTAATGATTGAGCTTTGAATTCAATTGCATAATGATATACAAAAAGGGGCCGTAATTGGCCCCTTAATATTTATTGGACTATGAGTTTATTTTTATAAAAGATAATTATATGAATTATAAAAAAATTTTGTACGAAGCTCGTTATATTTGTGAGTATAAAAAATGACAATTAAAATAATACCATCGGATCTTTTGCAAGCGCAAAAGTTGGTATATATACCTCATGGCTTTGTATGCACTGACGTAGTGCAAGAGGCAGAAAGTCAAGAGTATGAAGCCTGTGCTTTTCACATTAATAGTAGAATTATACAATTTCATGTAGCAAAAATTACACCAACAAAAAATGGGCAATTTGTGACGGTGTGGAAGCGCATTGGATCTAGTCCTATTATGCCCTATGACATAACAGATCAAGTAGATTTATTTGTAATAAGTGTGCGCAAAGGTGAATTTTTGGGGCAATTTGTGTTTCCTAAAGAAGTGTTGCTTCAAAAAGGGTATGTATCAAAGAATGGCAAGGGTGGAAAACGCGCTATGCGTGTGTATCCTCCTTGGGATGTAATTGAAAGTATGCAGGCTCAAAAAACTCAAGCATGGCAAATTCTGTATTTTTTATCTTTAGAGCCAGCGGTAGATGTGGATGCTATTACTCGCCTGTATAACTTGAGCTTGTAGCACTTTTGCCAAAGATAACGGGTTGATTATGTAGTCCATATGCTTCAGACATAATGGGGCTGTCGGCAACAACCAAAATCTCATCTGAATTTTGTGTAAAAACGTCTCCATCCGTGCAATATTCTGCTATTTGTCTATCCAATGTTTTTTGTAAGCGGCCTTCATATTCAGTATCACTTTCAAAAATTTTCTGTGGATAAAGAGCTTGATACATAGGCTTTCTTACTTTGAAGGTGGATGTTTTAAATGTGCGCCAGTCGGGATGAGTAACTTCATCATGTGTAATTTTTTGAAAATATTCTTCTTTTTTTAGATGAAAATCTTCATCGCTCATACGTGTACTGGTTATATGAACCTGTGCATCAGGAATGCTTGAGAGGGTATACATTTTTTTAATGCAATGTGTAGAGAGTTCAAGTTGTTCTAAACATCGTGCATATGAGAGTTTTTCTTCTGATGAGGTAAAGCCATCCTCATAAAATTCAAATGATGGAAGATAGTGGTTAATTTGCACATGGGGAATATATTTTTTAGCTGTTTTATAAAGATTGACCACATAGTTATGGGAGCGCTGAGCTATAAACCCTTCAGTATTTCCTAATGATTTAAAATCAAAAGTCCATACTTCTTGTTTTCCTTCTTGCTTTGCAGTTCCACTGTAATCTGGACATGTAAGAACGTTAATGGTCATTGTTTGAGTATCAATGCAGTGTTGAAGGCGCTTAAGTACTGCTGCATCATTGTCAATTGTAGGAAAATAGGTTCGTAGTGTTTTGTCTTTGGTTAGATCGGTTACAAGGTCAACAAGTTTATGTGTATGAGTATCTGTTGAAGAACTTTCTGAAATGACAGCTTTTAAGTTACTTTGGAGTCTTTTAGCAAGTTGGCCAGCTTGTTTTTTTTGACTGAAAAAGGGGTGATTAATTTTTAAAGCGCCAATTTTTGCCGTAAGTGATACTGATGTATCGATAGCATGTGAGCTTGCTTGAGTATCTGATGAGCTTATATTTTTGATACATATCACTAGTAAAAATAAGATTTTTTTCATATAGCCCCCGTTAGTATTAAAAATAGTTACAAATAGAAGTTTAATGGGGGGGGGGTAGAAAGTCAAATTTTATCGACAGTAAATATTTTTAAGTGTTATTTTATAAGCATGGCAACTTTTGTATTTTGTATCTTTAGAACCAACCATTATTGATGAAGATGCTCTTACTCGTCTCTATAACTTTATTGTGTGTAATTTATTGATACAAATTGTATTTTGTAGAGTTTCTTTTATACTTAAAAATTATTGAAATATAATTCTTAGGTTCTTTTACAAGTAAGATAATGTACATATGTTTAAAAAATATCTAATAGTAAGTCTTTTTTTTTATATCTCTGCCAGCATATAGTATGATGTTGACCTCTTCTGAGGTTGAGTTGATTAATCAGCAGAGAGAATTTCTGAAAATTAGGAGTCATTTTCAGAAGCTTTCGAATATAGAAAAAATGAGTGAAACAGAGATGGATATGCTAATTCTTTCAATAGGAAAAGAATTAGCTTTGATTCATCCTTATTTTGTTTCTTCAGGGTTTCAAGGGTTATTATTGTTGATTGATGATGAGCTTGAAAAGCTTCAGGCAGATATGCAAGAATATGAACGGGTGAAAGATAAAAAATATACGATTCGTGATTTTGCATGGCCCATTATGTGGAGTGCTGCAACTATTCTATTGATGCGCACAGCATCTCACTATTCTGCGCATATTAAAAATACAAACGATGAGCTTTTTCCATATAAAACAGAGTATAGGCTTCTATATGAACCTCTTTACAGGTTTTATGTTCAACGTAAAGATATAACACTTTTATATGATTATCCGTTGGATAGAAATATTGTAAATAAGATAAGTGATTTATTTGCATCGCAAAGATCTGCTATGGAAAATAGAAATGCTTGTTATATTCTTTCTATACTTACAGCAACTGGAGCGGTTATTTCTTATTTTAGTGCGCTTAAGCCAACTCCACGGCCACAAAGAATTAAAAATTTACAATGCTTTTATAACAAATTACAAGCATATTTGGAATAGAAAAAATATTAAAAAATAGTAAAAAAGGGGCCAATTGCGGCCCCTTTTTTACTATTTAGATGACACTTTTTGAATATGCGTATAATAAAAACTTGCTGCGCTTGCTATAGTTGCGATTACCACAGTTGTTAAAGGGTAAGTAAAAGGAAGCCCAGCTATTTTTGTAGTGAAAGGAAGTTTTTATTCCATATTGTATAGTAAAATATAGTTACAGATAAAATTATAAAAAGTGGGGGGGGAAGTCAAATGGAAGTTTTTTATAGCGTAAAAAAGTCCAATATCATTTTTTTGCTTAAAATAAATAAAAAAATAATTTTTTATATGTATAAATATGAATTTTCTTGAAAAATATTATTAAGCTTAAATTTTTACTCCAAAAAACCTTCAATAGGCCACGCATGGGAAAAATCAAGTTCATAGTCTGTGAGTGTTTTTTGTTGTGCTAAAAAGTACACATGTTCAATAGAGGCATTATATTCTTTAATTGTTTTAAATAGCCCTTGTATCCAGCTGAGTTTGGCATATATGGATGCTTGTCGGTTGAAAGGGTAGCTAGAAAAATTAATAAAAAGATCTTTTTCATCAAAAGAAAGAGCGGCATTTTTAAGTGTGGTTACTGGAATGGTTTGATATTCCTGTGCAAGGAGCCATTTTTTAACAATCTGCTCAATGTTTTTTCTTTTTGTATTCGTAAACATAAGGGAGATGGTTTCTTTGCTGTACGTGCCATTCTGATTCCATGTGTATAAAGATATGTTGGATGGTTTTGATTGTGAAGATGTACTCTCTAAAGAGTATGTTTCTGGAAATAGAATAATAATATGCTCGTTGTGAATTAGATATCCCAGTGCGCCTGCGCTTAGCAAAAGTGTCCATACTAGTAATTTATTTTTCATAGAGACTGCTCCCCTATATGTAAAAATGCTTGAGAAATAATTTCTTGATAGGTAGATGGTTCCAATTCTGTTGGTATGCCAATTTCTACAACAAGAGCCGGAGCTGTAATGCCAAATAGAGGTTTGCAGGGGCAGCCAATTGGTTTATGAATTTGTAATTTTGAGCCATATTCTTTGATTAGAATGTCATACAGTTTTTGTGCATATTTTTTTGTATCTTTAAGGTTGTAAAGGTAAGTTTGCCATGCAGGGAGCATTGTTAGTTTATGAGATTCTGTATGGGACACTTCATTTTTGTTGTAACTCATAAAGTAAATATACAGTGATGGTTCATGCGATGTTGCAAAAAATTGTAATGATACATGCAAATTTGGATGCAAGGTATTTGAAAATGTTGCAATTTCTAGCTGGTCTACAGTTTCTCCTGGGCCGCGTGTAACATGGACGGTATGAGTATTATCTGCTTCTTGCAGATAGTCGCGGATCGATTCTGCATAGAGTAATGATTTATTATGTTCATACTCATCTTCAATTGATTTGTTGTTGTGTGAAGGGTCAATAATAAGAGAAAACGAATGAACTAATGGCATGTTGATGCTTAAGAGTGTAAGAACAAAAAATTTTTGAATCATCTGCATTGTAAATCGGTTGTTAAATAGGTTGATAGAAAAGTATTACGAGCACTACTCTTGGTATTTTTTATTGCCATTGCCAAAGCTTTGACTTGTCCAATGATTATACAGATTTTTTTTGCTCGCGTTACTGCTGTATAGATTAAATTTTTCTGTAAAAGTGTAAAATGTTGCGTAAAAATCGGAATAATTACCGCATCAAATTCTGAACCTTGGCTTTTATGTATAGAAATTGCATAGGCCAAAATGAGCTCATCTGTTTCTAAAAAATCATAGGTAACATCTTTTTCTGCATAGGTCACCGTGAGCGTTTTGTCTTCTGTACTAATGGTAGCAATGGTTCCAATGTCGCCATTAAAAACATGTTTATCGTAATTATTTTTAATCTGCATTACACGATCACCTGTTTTAAAGGTGTAAAAAGTTTTTTGCAGTGTTGCTGTTACGGGATCTGGATTAAGTAAATTTTGTAAAATTTCATTAAGTGTTTGTGTACCTGCAGATCCACGGTTCATGGGAGAAAGAACAATACTTTGTTCAGGTGTTATGTGCCATTTTGGCAGAATAGTTTGAAATATTTTTTTCAGATGAATATGAATGTTTTCTGGTTGTTCTTCACGTATAAAAAAGTAATCCTGAATGGTTTGTGGAACCTTTGATTCTGGAAATTCACCTCGATTAATGCGGTGAGCATTGTAGGTAATTAAGCTGTTTTCTGCCTGGCGAAATATATAATTAAGCCGTGTTGTAGGAATTTTTTTACTCACAATAAGATCGTATAAAAAATTACCTGCACCAACAGAGGGCAGTTGGTCAATATCACCAAGAAAGAGTATATGCGCTGTCATAGGGAGTGCTTTAAGTACCGCATTTGCAAGAAAAATATCGATCATCGACGCTTCATCAATAATGAGCATATCAACCTTGAGTGCATTTTGTTCGTTGTGTACAAAGCCTGTTTGTGGATTAAATTCAAGGAGCCGATGGAGCGTGAGCGCATATTTACCGGTACTTTCGGTAATTCGTTTTGCTGCACGGCCGGTTGGCGCTGCAAGTTTATAGCTTATTTTTTTCTCATCTAAAATACTTAAAAGCTTTTTAACCAGTGTGGTTTTTCCTGTTCCAGGACCACCGGTTACAACAGAAACTCTGTTATCAAGAGCTCGTAAAATACCTTCTTGTTGAAGCTCATTGAGTTCAACTTCGTATTCTTTTTTTGTTTGAAGAAGTGCATATACGTCTTTGGTATCAAATGTTTTGAATGAATAATTGAGAAGGTTGGTAATTTTTTGTGCAACGTTTTTTTCTGTCCAATAATATTGGGGCAGTGTGATGTAATGTTTGTCTTCGTGTGTTAAAAGTGCAATCTTTTTTTCTTGGTATAGTTCGTGGAGTGCTGTCGAAAGGGATTCTTTAATGGTAGGTAGTGCAAGTTCAAGTAGTTCGGAGGCTTCTTTTTTTAGATGATCGAGCTCTATATAGAGATGTCCGTTGCCAGTTTCTTGGGAAATGGTAAAGAGAATTCCTGCTTTAATCCGTTTGATCGATTCTTGAGAAAAGCCAAGATTTTGTGCAATAGCATCGGCAGTTTTAAACCCAATTCCCCAGACTTCTTGTGCAATTCGGTAGGGATTTTCTGTCATAATGGCAATGGCCGAACTGCCATATTGTTTATAAATTTTTGCAGCATAGGCAGATGATGCGCCTTTTTCTTGTAGAAATATCATAACGGTGGCGATCTCTTTTTGTTCTACCCATCCTTTGGTTATTTGTTCAATACGCTTAGGTCCAACTCCCGGAACTTTGGTAAGTTTTTCTGGATGATGCTCAATGATATCAAGAACTTCAGAGCCAAAAAAGTCGACAAGTTTTTCGGCGTATACTTTGCCAATTCCTTTGATGATTCCAGAACTTAAGTATTTTTTGAGCCCAATAGTGCTTTTGGGTAGAGAGACGGAAACGCTTGTTGCTTCAAATTGTTTGCCAAATTTTGGGTGCATAACCCATGAACCATGAATTTCTGCAGAGCTACCTGGTTGAAGTGCGGGTGCATGACCGCGCACCACAACCATCTGATCTTTACCAAGATTTACTACAAATACTCCAAAACTATTCTCATCATTTTTATATAAGAAGCGCTCTACAGTACCTGTAATAACATCCATAATCTCAACTAACTATTAAGAAAATTATCAAATGCTTGATAGTTTTCTGGTTTTAAACATTCTTTTTTATAAAGGTCGCATGCTTTTGGAGCGTTACGCATAATATCAGTTAAGAATCGCTTTAGATCATTTAAGAAAAAGAAAAATTCTTTTGCGTTTGCTCGTTCAAGCGCTGCGAGTTCTTCTATTGTACCAAATTCTTTAAGAATTGAATTGTGGCGATCTGCTCGTTCAATCCATAATGATATTAGTTTAGCATTCATACTTTTTAGTGCTGGTTTTTTTGTTTTTTCAAGAAGAGGGCCAGCTTCTCTTTGGAAGATTTCTTTAAGGGCGGCAAGGATGTGATTAAATTTGATGTAATCTGGATGATCATGTGCAACATTGTTTTTGATAAGACGATTTTCCATTACAACAATTTGTTTAAGGGTATAAAATTCGCCTTCAAATTCAAAAAGACCAACATGCTGTCCTGTTGCATGATTAAGAATGCCGTTAATAAGTTGAATAATTTTTTGTACAGTAGAGAAGCAGTCTGCTATAGATTCTGCGTCTAAAATGCCAGGAATTCCATCCATTTTTACGATAATGGTGCCTGCAAATGAAACTTTTTTAGGAATTAAATTTACCGGTCCTCGTTCTGTTGCAACATCATGTACATCTGTTTGCGTAACATGAGATTGAAGAGAAGAGATTGATGTGCTTAGAAGCATAATAAGAGGTAATTTAGTAATATTTTTTTTCAACATTAAGCCTTTCTTTTTTTATTAAAAAGTTTTTTCAAAGGTAAAACTTAGACCATATGAATCACCAAATCCTGCATTTAACATGGAGACATAACCTTTCCAATAAAATGACCAATTTGATGGTGGTAGTGCAACTTTATCTATTCCAATCCATACACTTGATGACCATGCTCGGGTGCGACGTGCTTTATCTTTGTTGATTCGAGCTAGTTGATAATCTGGTGCTTTGATATTTAAAAAATGTTCTGCTGAATGGAACCAGGAATCAAATCCAATAGAAGGTTCCCATCGTCCAGGTGCCATATGGCGTTTCAAACAGCTTGTGCTATGGAATAATACACCAGGAAATACCGTTGCATAGTACATGATTGGGAAGGTTACATTTTTAAATTGCATATTAAGAAAATCTATTTTTTCGTTAACTTGAATAGCATTATCTTCCCAGTCAAATTGGTTAAAATCTGCTTCTGTTGCTTCTACAAGAAAAAAACGTTTGCAGACAGAGGGTGTTTTTACTTCAAAATTCATCTTAGAAATCAAACTGATATAATCATTAAAATGAATTGTTGATCGGTAAATTGTACCAAGTGCCCAGTGGTAATTATTACCCATATTACGTTCAAGTAGCATGGTAGAAAGTCTGTCTAAAGCGGATAATCCAAAAAGTTCAGCATTTTCTTGAATGGTTGCCGTATTAGCATTTGATCCGTTTGCTACATCTTCTAAGTAAGGATCGATAAGATCACTATAAAGATCAAGTGCATGGGGCTTTGCATTGAGATTGAAATGATGACCAAATAAACCTTTTTTGAATGCAAAGGCTGTAGGGACTGTAAGTGTTGCACCAATTGATTGGGATGAACTGTATGTTTCTCTTAAAAGATATTCTGCTGTTAGAAGTGTGTCGCCAAGACCTAAACGATCTGATGTAAGATGATGGCGAGCGAAATCTATGATATCGCCGTTGAATTGTGAAAAAAGTGGATAGTTAGAAATTCTCGTTTGTTCGTCAGCTGTTAAGTAAAAATTGTCGAGTGTGTAATAAATTGGAGTTGAGAAAGTGTAAGCCATTCTGTCTGATGTAGCGATACCTTGGAACATGAATCCTGCAGTATGTTCTTGCATTTTAAGTGGTGTGAAAAGTTCTAAAACTTCGGGCATGCTAATGGTTGTAAATTCATTTGCATCGAGAACTTCCATCACATCTTGTAATTTTAAATTAATATAACTGTCTATTGATGAAGAGGTGTCGGTATAATTTTGTTTCCATATTGTTGAAATAAACGGAGTAACCATGAGTGTTTTTTGGTCATCATAAGAGAGTGATAAGATTTGTAAAATAGGTAAATCTATAGGGTTTCTTCTGATAGGTGCGTGGGTTCGTTGGTAGAGTTCCGTTTTAAGGACATTCTGAATATTTAAGCTGGTAAGTGTAGAGAGTGTAACATCTTTGGGAAAGCGAGAGGTGTGATGCGCAAGCTGGGGATTGATTTCTGCGAGACAATCGTCAGTTTGATCTTCTCCAAAAAAAGAAAAATCAAAGTCGGAATTTTCTTCTGCTTTGATTTCTGATATGTGAAGCGGTGTTGTTACTAATAAAAAAGAAAAAACACATAAAAAACGTTTTGTATACTTCATATTTTTATTTTCTCGCGTAAGCTTTTGTTACAAGATGATATGTCATGAAGCATGCCTGTAAAACATTATATTTATCACTAAGTAAAGAGGCAGTATATACAAATAAAGCTAAAATGACAAAAGTCAGCCTTGTTAAGGGGAAGTTTCGGAAAAAATTTATAGTATGATCATTAGGAGTTGCCATGGTTTCTAAGCATCAAAAAGTTTTTATTCTCGAGGGTAATATTGGAGCTGGTAAATCTACTTTTTTATCCTTAATTAAAGAATTATTGCCTGTTCAAATAGTGTATGAACCAGTTGAAAAGTGGCAAAATGTTGGCGCAGGAGAAAATGTTCTTGAAAAATTTTATCAAGATACTCAGCGTTGGGCCTATACATTTCAATCATATGCTTTTATTACTCGTGTTATTGAGCAAAAAGAGTATGCAAAAATTAATCCATGTGATGTTCAAGTGTTAGAAAGATCTGTTTATTCTGATCGTTATTGTTTTGCAAAAAACTGTTATGAAATGGGCACAATGACTCCGCTTGAATGGTCTTTATATACACAGTGGTTTGAGTGGCTTGTTGGTAATTATGTTCCGCGCCCTGATGGATTTATATATTTACAAACAGATCCTAATGTTTGTTATAAGCGCCTTACAAAACGTGCTCGTAGCGAAGAAGTTGGAGTAAGTTTTGACTATCTTCGTTTCCTCCACGAAAAACACGAAGCATGGTTAATTAACAAGCAAGATATTTTACCAGCATTGCATGATGTGCCAGTTCTTGTGCTTAATTGCAATGAGGATTTTGAAAATAACCCTGAAGTTATGGCTCGTTTTAGAACTCAAATTATGGATTTTATAACACAACATAATCAGAAAAATGATCCATCTTTTGTATCAGTGCAAAAGAGTGAGAGAGTTTTTGAAAGATAAGTTTATAAAATATTAGTTTATAAAAAGATGGATTTTAATCATTAAAATAATTAAAACTGGGACGCATTGTTAAAGAGTTGAGCTACGAGAAACTTTCTGTAAAAGAGGGGAATCGTGTGAAGCATTTTATAAGAATTGTCTTGATTATTGTTTTAATTTCTTTTTTTAATTATCCCCTTTATGGCTCTAATTATATTACATCTGGTTTGGACTATGTTACGTCATTGGTAAGTGGGCCAAAAAGAATGGTGATAATGGAAGGGCCTTCAATATACGATTCTCAAAAAGATTCGTGTGTGCTAGCTGGTGCAAGATCTTTGCAATCTCCTGATTCTTGCGTGCTTCAAAGAAGGCAGACTCAAGTGCAACAAAACTTTCATAGACCCCGGCGTCCATCTTCATTAAGAAGATCGGAATCGGCATTGGATGATGATTTTAAAAATTCTTCGGTTTCTGTTTTTCTTGAAAGTCCAATGTTTCAGAAAAATGATCTTATTTCTGTACATGAATTGAGCAAAGAAGAGGCTTTGATATTGGTTTATGCATTTATTAAAACTCGTCCTGTGCAATCTTTGCATGAAGTGTCTCGTAATAAAGGTATATGTATTGATGGAAAGCTTTATTCACCATTTATGTTATGGAAAAAAACCACAGGTGATATGAAGTGGGGGGATGCTTCTTTTAAGATTATTAATCTTTTTTTTAATGCTGCAAAATGTGAGTTTCATGAATGGAGCTTGGAAGATTTATAATAAAATTATTGGAATTTTTAAGACTAATACCTTTTATAAGATAAATAATTTTAATCTTACTTCAATTCATTCCTTGTAAAAATACAAAAAATTGGTTTAAATAGGTAATTATTATGAATACTACTCAATTTTTTTATAGAGACGAGGAACTTTATGGACGTTTTCTATGTTAAAGCAGTTGCATTATTTGGAGCAGCTTTAGGAATGGGCCTTGGTGCTCTTGGGCCTTCAATAGGTCTTGGTATGGTTGGGCAGAAAGCATGCGAGTCTATTGCAAAGGCGCCAGAACATTCGAGCAAAATTCGTATGATTATGCTTTTGGCAATGGGGCTTATTGAGGCATGTGCCGTTTATTCATTAATTATTTGTCTTTGGATCCTTGTAAAAGTATAAAAGGAATCATTCTGTGTTTTCTTTTGATGTAACTCTGATTGTTCAAATGATACATTTTTTTCTTGCCTGGTGGTTTATTGATAGATTTTTATTTAAAAAATTGGTCCATGAAATTCATCAGGAAGATTCATTTACAAAAGGGCTTGAAAGAAAATTGCATGATGAAACTGCAATTCTTACTTCGGCAGATCAGCATAAAAAAGCTGAATGGGCTCAATTTAAAGAGCTGTATAAACAAACAATTCCAGTAAGTAATCCTCCTTATACATCTACGCAAGATATTCATTTTAGAGCGCTTGTGGATATTTCACCTGAGGAAAAAGAGTTACTGCGTAATGAAATTTCAGCAGAACTTGTAAGGCGGGTTGTCAATGATTAGCGCGGTATTTTCTTATATTTTTTCATTTCGTTTTATTAATTTAGTATGGATGATAGTTTGTTGCTTTTATGCAGTAAAAAGATGGGTACTTCCTGGGCTTAAAGAGGCAATTCTTGAACAAAAAAAGAAAATAGCAACTATAAGAACTTCTATTCAAGCAGCTCAAGCAGATCAAAAAGAGATGGTACAAGCTAGAGAAAGTCAGGATCGAATAGGTAAAGAGCTTTTTACAAAAATTTCATTATGGAATCAATGCGTGCAGGGTAGAAATATGCAAGCAGAACAAGCTCAAAGAACTTATAATCATGCATATAATCATTATAGAACAACGCAATATCATGCTGTTGAATTTTTATATGGTAAGCGGGTAGTTCAGCAAGAGGTTTTTGATAAAACATTAGATGATCTTACTGCTTTGTATGATGGTCAAAAATTGCAGCATGAGTTTATCCAAAAAGGATTGTTGCAGATGAATGAGGAGAAGTAATGAATGGTATGTATACAACACTTTCATTGCGATATAGCCAAGCATTTATGAATGTTTTTGGTTCTTCCATAGTTTCTACGGATGTTAATGCCCTTGAAGCATGTGCGCAATTTTTTGCTGAAAAAACCGGCCTTACTTTTTTTTTAAATATATCACTTATAGCACTTGATAATAAAAAAAGAGTTCTTAACGATATTTGTGAGCGTTATAAACTTTCCGCTCCTTACAATAAAATGTGCATGCTTTTGATAACACATCAGCGTGCTATTTTGATACCAATGGTACTTCGTATGATTAAAGATAATTATATGAAGAGTAAGGAGATACATATTTTCTCGGTGACAAGTTCATGTGAACTTTCAGAGGATCAGCGAAGAGATATAGAAGAGTTTTTACAAAAAAAATTATCTGGTACAATTTCTTGTTCATATGAGATTGATAAAACGCTTATTGCAGGAGTGCGTGTTACCAACGGAACACTCTTATGGGAACATTCAATTAAAAAGCGTCTAATAAAATTTAAAAATGCATTAAGGCGTTGAGGCTGTTATGGAAATAAAAAGTTCTGATCTCGTTTCATTATTCGAAAAATCACTCAGCGATGCCCCTCAAAAATCGTTGCAAGAGATAGGTATAGTTGTACAAGTCGGTGATGGTATTTGCCGTGTACATGGGCTTGAAAATGCAGTCTATAATGAAATGATCACTTTTGAGGGTGGAAACAAAGGCATTGTTCTTGATTTAGAAGAAAATTATGTTTCTATTTTTTTACTTTATAACTCTATTCCTGTTGTGGAACTTGAAACTGCATATAGAACTGGAGAGGCTTTTAAAACTCCCGTTGGTATGCATTTAGCAGGTCGTGTTATTAATGCTGTAGGCAAACCAATTGATGGTCTTGGAGATTTAGTTATAGAAGATCGTTTGCCTATTGAAGCGGCAGCACCTGGCGTTATAGAAAGAAGTCCCGTAAATGAATCTTTGGAAACGGGAATTCTTGCAGTTGATGCTTTGATTCCTGTTGGCAAAGGTCAACGAGAACTTATTATTGGAAATCGTGGTACAGGAAAAACAGCAATAGCACTTGATACAATTTTGCATCAAAAAGGTAAAAATGTTTTTTGTATTTTTGTATCCATTGGTCAGCGCCAAGCAAATTTAGCACGTACTATTCGCTTATTGGTAGAAAATGGGGCAATGGAATATACGGTTATTGTCAGTGCTGATTCTAGTGATTCAGTTTTGTGTCAGTATCTTGCTCCCTATGTTGGCTGTACGATAGGTGAATATTTCAGAAGTAAGGGTCATGATGCATTGATTGTCTATGATGATTTAACCAATCATGCAATTGCTTATCGTGAAATGTCTCTTCTGTTGCGTAGACCACCAGGACGAGAAGCTTTTCCTGGGGATGTTTTTTATCTTCATTCTCGCTTGCTTGAACGAGCTGGTAAAATAATGGCCGGTGGTTCTTTAACTGCGCTGCCAATTATTCAGGTGCAAGCAGATGACATTACGGCTTATATTCCAACAAATTTAATTTCTATTACCGATGGCCAAATATTTTTAGACGATCAAATATTTAAAAGTGGTGTTCGGCCAGCTATTAATATTGGTCTTTCTGTATCTCGTGTTGGTGGAGCTGCTCAAACCAAGGCTGTTAAAAAAATGGCAAAAACATTGGGGCTTGAGCTTGCTCAGTATCGTGAGCTGTTAGATTTTTCTCAGTTTGGAACAGATCTTGATGCAATTGCTCAAGAACGAATTTCAAAGGGTCAACGTGCTGTAGAAGTTCTTAAACAGGCTCAATATACTACATATACCTTCATAGAAGAGGCTTTGATGCTCTTTATGCTTCATGAGGATAGGTTGGATGGGATAGAGATTTCATATGTTCATACCTTTGTTATGCAATTTGTAAGTTACGTTGAATCGGTATATCCAAAAATTTATAAGGTAATTTTGGATACGCAAGATGTAACTTCAGATGTGCATGATGAGCTTAAGCGTATCGTTCAAGAATTCAAAACTCTTTTTGTATTGCCTGATGGAAGAAATGCTTAATTTGAAAAGATCTATAGAATAGCTTATACTGAGCTTTCTTATCTTGAAATATACGTGCCCGTAGCTCAGTTGGATAGAGCGACAGACTTCTAATCTGTAGGTCATAGGTTCAATTCCTATCGGGCACACCATACTTCGCTGCTATGAAGCTCTGTATGGTAGGCCATCACAATAATGATTAATTATCAAAAAAATATTGATTACTAAAAGAGAAGTATGCCCTTTGTAGCATCTATCCTCTGAAGCTTTAGAGAAAGATGGATAGGTCAAATAGGGCTGTATTTATCGCTTAATAAAATTTAAAGCCACCTGTTTAAGGGTGGCTTTTTTAATGTTCAATTTTTTTATTTTGTTATTATGCAGATTTCTTTACTGGTGTGGTTGAAAGTGAATTAATACCACCTACAAATCCCCCCATAATGGTCGCAATGCCTGTTAGTGTTATATTACTGTTTGTTAAATCGCTATAATTTATAGTGACTGGTTGAGTTAGATCATTTGTTACGCCATATCCAATATTGTTTCCAGCGGCATTAAGTGCAGCTAGATAGTATTTAGGTGTATAGCCTCTTGAGTCGTAGGCAACTTCAACAAAAGCTACCCCATTAGGTAATCCAGAAGCAGGCATTTTTACCATTCTAATGGTGCTATAGAGTCCGCCATAAATACATGATGAACCATTTTGAGATGCTGTATAGAGCGGTGCTCCACCATATGACATAAGGAAGGTAATGCCATTTACAATGTTAGTTAGATTAGTTGAGAATGTTGAAGGTAATGCATTTCCTATGTAGCACCCTGCAGGAAGTGTTGTTTTATTAGCCAAGAAGCTTGCAAGTGTTACAGAACTATTTGCAGTTGGATTAATGATAAATATTTTTGTGGTATCGCAGCTAGGTGAACTATTTGTTGTGCCATTTAGAATTGTCCAGTATGGCGCCGTAGTTATTACAGAATCATTAAATATAATAAGTGCATCAAATTGACTGCCCGTTGTTCCAGCTGTCATTGAATTGTAATTTTGTGTTGTTAGTAGGGTGTAATTTGCTCCAGCAAAGTTTATTGGGTGTCCATTCGTATCTTTTATAGTCATATTGTTATAGGTGACATTTTTAGGCGCAATAGGTGTTACTGGCATTGTTGCCGCTGCTGTTGTAGTAACTGTGGTAGGTGTAGCAGCTGCAGTTGATGTGGTTGCCGAAGTACTAGAGGTTGTAGTGATTGTTGGTTTAGCAACAGCAGGAGTTGGTGTAGTCACTTGAGCTGGTGCAATTACAGGTGCTGTAACTACAGGTTGAGAAGTGGTCGAAGTCGGAGTTGTTTGCGTTGTAGTAGGTACTGGGGTTGTTTGCATAGTAGTAGGTGTAGCCGACGGTGTATTTGGATTTACATTTGTAATATATGAACCATCTGGAAGGGTTGTTTTGTTAGCTAAAAATGCATCAAGTCTGATAGAAGATCCATCTGATTTTATAATGTAGAGTGTTGTTGGATCAATAGTTGCAAGGTTAGTTATTCCCAATGTTAATGACCAGAAAGGATCAGAACTTATTGTTGTATCATTAAAAATTATAATTCCATCAAATGGTCCGCTTTGAGTTGAAGTAATGATACTGCCATTTTTAGTAGAAAGTATTGTAACGCTGGCTCCAACAAAGTTAATTAAGTTTCCTTTTGAATCCTGAATTTTTTGATTATTGCCATATGTTTTGTTAACAACAGGAGCTAGCTGTATAAAGCATCCATCTGGAAGCGTTGTTTTATTTGCAATGAAGTTTGCAAGCGTTATAAATGTTCCATCTGGTTTTGCTATAAATATTTTAGTCAGATCAAGGGAAGTAGTACGGTTAACATTCCCATTAATGAGTGACCAGAAAGGTGCTGAAGTCATGTTTTTATCATTAAAGATAATAACTGAATCTAATGGATTGCTGATCGTGTAGATACCAGTAAAATCTTTTGTTGTAAGAAGTGTATAACTTGTTCCTCTAAAATCGATACTATTTCCATTATCTTGTATGAGTGATTGATTTGGTCCATAGGAGATAGTTACAGGCGATAAAGGAAGAGGTTTTGTGTCAAGGTAGCAGCCTGCTGGAAGTACCGGTGAATTGATCAAGCAGTTTGCTAAAGACATGGAAGTGTTTGTTGCTGGATTTACAATAAATATTTTATTGAAATCCCCAATAATATCAGCATTTACAGCTCCATTTAGTAGTGACCAATAAGGTATTGATGTTATTTTTGTATCATTAAAAATCACGACTGCGTCAAATGTTGCTTTTCCGAGATTTATAGGGGCAAAGTTTTTTGTTGTAATGAGTGTGTAATTTGCGCCTGTAAAATTAACAGAATTATTGTTGATATCTTTTATAACCATATTATTGTATGCAACACCTCCTGTAGGGATTACAACTGGTGTAACAACTGGTTGAGTTGATACAGGAGTGGTGGCTGGACTTGTTGGTGCGGTAGAAGCTACAGGTTGTGAAGATTGAGTATTTAGTGGTGCAGTAAGACTACTGATAGGTGTGCTAGGTTGTGCAGAAGATGTTGTATCTATTGAAGCAGAATTTGTGGTACTAGAAGAAGTTGGCGTGCTTGGTGTTGATGCTGCTATAGGCATAGGTGTAGGTAAAGAAACTTGCGCCGCAGGAGTTACAACCGGAGTATTAGGAGCTGCTGATTGAACTATAGGTGTGGTTACTGAAGATGGTGATGTTTGTGCAGGAGCTTGTGTTGTTTGAGTGGTAGTTGTAGTAGTAGCTCCAGTAGTAGTTGGTGTTGTAGATGATGGTGCCATAGGTATTTGATTTGGAGCAGGAGTTGCAGTTACAGATTGAGCGGGTGCGGTAACAGTAGTTGTAGGAATACTTGTATCAGTAGTAGGAGGCGTAGGAGCAGTAGTGTTTCCAGTTGCAAACATTGAAGGTATTAGTGTTGGAATAGGTGTGGTTACAGAAGATAGTGATGTTTGTGCAGGAGCTTGTGTTGTTTGAGTGGTAGTTGTAGTAGTAGCTCCAGAAGTAATAGTTGGTGTTGTAGATGATGGTGCTATAGGTACTGAAGACAAGTAGCAACCATCTGGTAATGTTGTTTTATTTGCTAAAAATTTTGCAAGTGATTGGGATGTATTTGTTGTTGGATTGATAATAAAGATTTTTGTTGGATCGCTATCTGCTGTCGATTTTGCTCTCCCGTCAAAAATTTCAAAAAATGGTTGTGATGTCATATTGGTGTCATTAAAGATCATAATCGTGTCAAAAGGGCTTCCGCCTGCAACTGTAGGATTAAAATTATGTGTTGAAAGCATTTGATAACCTGTACCTGCAAAATTGATAGGATTATTATTCATATCTTTTATGACAAGATAGTTACACATCACATTTATTGGATTAGTACTTACGGTAGCAGATTGTTGTACTGAAGTGTTTGATGTAGATCCCGTAAAAGGTGTAACCGGAGTTGGCGTAGAAGATGGTACCTGAGAGCCTAATGTTGTACCTGTTGTTGAGGCAGGAGATGTAACGACAGTTTGAGTTGGTGGGGTAACGGTGGAAACATTTGTTGTTAAAGATTTTTTTGTGGGTGGCGTTATTATTATATGGCTAAAGTGTTTTCTTCTTGTGGTATTGGATGGGATCAGAACGTTTTGATAAATACCTGATAAACAGATTAATAAGACTAAACGATTTTTCATTACCATCCCTTTTTATATTAGAATTAAACGTTTAAATTTTACTTGTAGATTTTATGGAGACAGAAGTTCCTGTTGTTACCAAAGATGATTTTACTTGAGTTGAAGAGAGCATAAGCGATGAAGCAGCTGGCAGTGTTGTTTTTTGCAACATTGTAGCAGCAGTTGCAGTTGGCATAAATGTTGCAGTTGTTATCAAAGATGCTTGAGGTTGTATTGTTGGATTTACTTTAGCAGTCATTGCTGGTTGAGTTTGCATTATTGTAGTTGAAGCTGTTGTTAAAGATGTTTGGCTTGCAGGAGGAGGTGTTGGCTGAGCTGGTTGAGTTGGAGTGGTTAAATTTATTTTAGCAGTCATTATCGGTTGAGTTTGCATCATTGTAGTTGGGGTTGTTATTAAAGAATTTTGAGATTGAGCAGGTGGGTTCATTTTGGTAGTTATTGCAGTTGGAGTTGCTACTAAAGATGTTTGGGTTGCTAAAGGAAGTGTTGGTTGAGCTGGTTGCATTGGAGCAGTTGAGCTTATTTGAGTAGTAATTGCCGGTTGATTTTGTATCATTACAGCGGCAGGAGTTTGTATTGTAGAGGCTGAAGAAGCTGTTGCAGTTGGTTGTGGTTGCATTGCAGGTTGTTGCGCTGTTATTTGATTTTGTAGTGTTGGTAGATAGCGCATAAGGTTAACAGTATTGGTATCTATTCTTTGTATATCGTTTTGTAGATTTACAATCATAGATTGAATCGGATTAAGGAGCGATTGCATTGAGGCTTGTAAAAGACCCGGGAATGAACCCATGGTAATTGGCGCTGCATTTGGATCTGTAGATGCTTGTATATTGATATTTAGTGAACAGACCAATAAGACTAAACGCTTTTTCATTACCATCTCCTTTTTTCTTAAAATTAATTTCTATTAGTAAGTATAATTGTATGATTGCTTGTAAATCAATAGTGTTGGTTTATCTGATGGATTTTTATATCTCCATAAGCATTTTTTATTATTTTTCTTGCGTACTTATTTTTGTAATCGTACGGTAGTATAAATGTTAATTTTATTGAAAGGGATTTTGTATGATTATAAGCACAGTAAGAGCGCTTTTTATTAAATCTTTAATAACCTATAGAGATCAGTTTTTAAAGATCTTTACGCTTAGTTTTTTTTATACAGTTGTTTCAGCCATTATATTTTTTGGAATGTTATGGTCGCCTTATACCTTAACTTCTCTCTTTTCATCCGATATTTTTTTAAATATTGCAGTTGATGATCGTATTGCTTTGGCGCTAGAACAAATTAAAATATTTCCATTTTTAGCTCGATGGACATTATTTATGCTTGCAATGGGAAAGTTTTCTGCCGTCTTGGTTAGGATTGTGTATCTAGTAGCATTTGCAGTTATTCAAGTAATATCATTAGGATTCATTCGCTCTTTATGCAGAGTATATGATAAAAAAGATGTTTCTTTACGGGATTTATTTTTTAGTTATAAAGCAGCTTTGCGGGCATTTTTTATAATGATAATTTGCGGGATATTATTATTTTTAGTTGGCTATGCCGTTATTTTAACACCAATGCTTGGGGAACCTGCTTCTATAATTGTAAAAATAGGTGGGGTTTTATTTTTAGTATGGCTTTCTATTTTTTCTATAATGGCAACGTATGGTGCAATTACCACAGAAGATCCAATATTTATGATTATTAAAAAATCTGTGACGATAACATTACATGGATTACTTGTGTTGCTACTTACCATAATTTTTCTCATTGTGATGGGATCGTTAATGATGTATGGATCGAATTATATTTTTGGTATGTTCCATCCAACAAAGATAGTGATCTTATGGATGGTTGTAAAAAATATGGTGATTATGCCTTTGATGATATTTTCTTTGTTTGGTGCCTATAAAGCGGCAGCTAAGTAACTAATTTTACAATTTTCTTTTGAATTTTTTTTCAATTTCAAAAAGCGGTAATAACCAACTGGTTGGCCTTCCATGTGGACAAGCAAATCGGTTGGTTGTTCCATTAAGATCTTTAAGCAGTGCTTGCATTTTTTCTTGCGATAAAAGATCGCCTGCTTTTATTGCAGCTTTGCAAGCAATTTGAGCGCGCATTTTTTCTGTAATAAAGCGCGTAATAGCATCCTTTTCTGCCTTGCCATAATCGCGTATCCAGCCAATGATATGTTGTAGTAATTCAGTAATGTTAACCGCTTGGCTATAGACCGGTTTAGAACGCAAAACAAGTTCGTTTACCGAAATTTGTTCAAGCATAATGCCATGGTCATGGAGCAGGGGAAGGTATTCAAGTAGTTCTTCAAGATCATTTTTTTGAAGTGAGATTGTTTCTGGAAATAATAATGAAATAGTTTCTTGTTGTGTAAATGATGCCGCAATTTTTTCATACAAAATTCGTTCATGTGCCGCATGTTGGTCAATTAAAAGGAGTCCTTCAGGATGTTCAAGCAGTAAGTAGGTCAGATGCAGCTGTCCAAGAATAGTATAGGCACTCAGCGATTCTTCTATATGGCTTTCTTGCGCGAATGGTTGTGCATGTTCAGGAAGTGGAAAAGAAATTTGGGGAGTTGATTCTACTGGTGCTGATGGTACAACGTTATCAGGAAATGGAGAACTTGCGTAAGTATGTTGTAGTGGTAGATCTTTAAAAACAGATCTTTTAGGCGAAAATTGTTCTGATGCAAAATGTTGAAAGGGGTTGGTCTTACTGTTGTAAGATTGAGGAAATGATGATGATTGTTGAAGCCGCTGTGATATATGTGCTTCAAGTGTTTGTTTAACAGTGTTTGTTATCAAATGTTCAACTGTTTTTCGGTGTAAAAAAACAACTTCTTCTTTTTTTGGATGTGTGTTGATATCAACTTCTGTTGAATTAATGGTGATATTCAAAACAATAAGTGGATATTTTTGTGGTTGGAGTACATTCATGTACCCTTTCATAATTGCTTGTGAAATGCCGTAATTTTTTATCCATCGATTATTAACAAACATAAAGATACCGTTACGATCATAGCGGCTGTAATGGGCCCCTGTAAGTGCACCAGAGCATGTTATAGAGTCATCAGTTGCAGAAAAATCACATAGTTGTTTACTCAGAGACGGTTCAAAAAGTTGTGCAATCCGTTGATCAATCGATGTTACTTCAGGGCAGCTGTAGACAATGCTGCCATTATGAGAGAGTAAAAAGTGGACTGCAAGATTGCTTAAACAGAATGCTTTAAATAGTTGGAGTGTTTGATTGAGTTCAGTAGTTGTTGTTTTTAAGAATTTTTTTCGTGCGGGAACATTATAAAAAAGGTCTTTAATTTCGATGGTTGTTCCAAGAGGGGCCCCAATAATAGTTTCTTGTGTAATTACACCATTTTCTATGCTCAGTTTTAATGCATGTTCGCTGTTTGTATGACGTGTTGTAAGTGTAACTTGTGCGACGCTACAAATGCTTGCAAGTGCTTCTCCACGAAAGCCAAAGGTAAGAACATTTTGTAGTTCATCAAAGGTTGTAATTTTGCTAGTTGTATGGCGTAAAAAACAGATACGTGCGTCTGCTACTTCCATGCCGCAGCCATTGTCGGTGATAGTAAGATTCGATTTGCCACCATCTTCTAAAGTAAGCGTTATTTTTGTGGCACCAGCATCAAGCGCATTTTCTATAAGTTCTTTAACAATATTCGATGGTCGTTCAACCACTTCACCGGCAGCTATTTTTTGAGCTTCTTGCAGTGGCAAATATTTAATAATCATGAGATTGTGCAGCGACTTGTTGAAGCAAAAGAGTTGAAGCTGATTTCTTTGTCTGAAATTTGATATAAATCTTGTATGTTTTTTGCGTTTACGCGTCCTAGTTCACTGTTTGTTCTTAATAATTTTCTAATTAATTCAATTCTTTCTTGGTTGGTTGCTGTATTGACATCAATAATGTTTTTAGAAGATCCGTGTACGTAGAGTGGTATAACCAATAATATTATTATTCTTTTCATAGGTGTGCGTTTCCTAAACAGGTAACAATGCGATCTTTACCATAAAGATCTTGAACAACAGTAATTGTATCAAAACCCGCATTACTACACAATTTTTGCACAGTAGAGCCTTGTAAATAGCCAATTTCTATAACAATTTGTGGAATGTTTAAAGAAGAAAGTTTGATTTCTTTTTTAAGATACGTCGGTGCATCAGAAATAATTTTTTTAATGAGATACAACCCATCATCGTCAGCAACAAGCGCTTGTTTGTCTTCCCATTTTGCAACAGTAGGTGAAAGATCTTTAAATTCTGCTTCTGAAATATAGGGAGGGTTGCTTACAATTAGATCAAATTGGATGTTTGTAGGCAGATTTTGGTACAAATTAGATGATACAATTGTAATGTTATCGATTCTATTAAGGTGTGCATTTTTTTGTGTAAGAGCAAGCGCAGTATTTGCACTGTCAACAGCATAGATGTGTGCTTGTGGGAGTGCTTGTGCAAGGGCAAGACCTATGCATCCTGATCCGGTACACATATCAAGAATAGCCAGCGGTTCATGTACAAGTGGTTGTAGTTGTTCTATAAGATGAGTAACCCATTCTTCTGTTTCTGGTCGTGGAATAAGTGTTGGTGGTTCAACACATAAGGTAAGCCCGCAAAAAGGTACCGTTTTAAGGATATATTGCAGTGGATAATCATCTTCTACATGTTTGATAATGGAAGCGAAAATCTCATCTGCTTGATCTGGCGTCAGTGTATTTTGAGATGTTATAAGTTCTAATTTTGTTTTTTTTGTTACGGATTCAATAACCCACCAAATGATTGCTTGTATATGTTGTTTGTCAGAATATTTTTTTGTAAGCAGTGCTGTGTAAATATCAATACTATTTTTAAGAGCGTATTTCATGAACATCCTTTTTAATGAATAAGGTTATTGGCTTCAAGCCGTTGCATGAATAATTTAATTCTTCGGTAATCATTACCGGTCAAAAGAGAAAGATGCTCAAGAGATGCGGTTATTTTGTCCTCATGGAGGAGCCCCATTTTGTGTTGATTCCACATAATTGCAAGTAGCAGTTCATCAAGATGGGAAATGTGCGTTGCCTGAAAAAGTATCGAAAGATAGAGCGGTGATGCAAAAAAGGTACGGGCTTGTTCAGTGGTGGCGTATTGCACAAACGTATGTATTTTTGGTGGCTCAGGGGCAATCTGGTAAATAATTTTTTCGTGTTCACTAAAACCGACCGTGACGCATTCAAAGGTTGTTTGTAAAAAATTAAAAATTTGTGGTTGTTCAGCCATAAGTTCACCACTTGTTTTTTGGTAAGCGTAAGGATGGCGAGCGGGGTCGCTTGAGCCTGTAGCAGATTGGTAAACAATGCCAAACCATATGCGATTGTTAGCTTCTAAAGTTACTAGTGAGCCAAATGAGGGCGAAAAATTCCATTCCCAGCTTTGGGCCTTCCATCCATAAAGAGAACTTTCAATCACTTCAGCAAAAAAGGGAGATTTGGTCTTTTTTGTCGTGTTCATCATCGGTTCCTTTGGTCAAATTTTTAATGAATGTTTTTCTATGGAGCAGTGTTGGTCCATGAGCTATCAGTGCTTGTTGATGATTTTTTGTTCCATACCCCTTATGATCATCAAATCCATATGAAGTATAGATGCTATTGAGGCGATGTAAAAGGGTGTCCCGTTTAACTTTTGCAATAATCGAGGCCGCGGCAATGGAAATCGACCGGCTTTCTCCATAGCAAAAGGATTCAATTTCTGGCGTATGAGGCAACCCGGCACTGAGTTGGAGTGGCATAGCATCAATAACAATTTTGTGTGGTTGAGGTGTATTTGGTTGAGAAAGGAGGTTGTAAATTGCACGTAGCATTGCATTTTGGGTTGCTTGATAAATGCCGACAGTATCAATTTCATGATGGTCAGCTATTCCATAGGCATACCAACTATTTTCTAAAATCCATGAGGCTGTCAGATCACGCTTCTTTTCAGATAGAATTTTTGAGTCGACTAGTAAAGCATGATTGGCAAAGGGTTTTAAAATGACCGCAGCTGTAATAACCGGCCCAGCAAGGCATCCGCGGCCAACTTCATCAATTCCGCACAAATAAGCTCCTGAATTCCAGGCTATTTCTTCGAAATAGGTCCGCTTGGTTTGTAACAATTCTTTTGAAGAAGGTTTAGTCTTTTTTTCCATTTGACATGCTCTTGCAATCTTGTACTCTATTAGAAAATACGCACGTTTAAATTATACCAAATATTCGATGTAAAGGAGTTGAGCATGTCATCGACGGCGTTAAGAGTCAAGGAGCTTTTACGTGAAAAGGGTTGGACCACCAAGATTTTGGCTGAAAAAACCGGAATGTCTGAAAGTTATTTGACACACATAAAAAATGGAACAAGACGTTGGAACGAGGATTCGTTAAAGAAATTAGCTAACGCGTTTGAAGTAAGTCCAATCGACTTATTTGCAGAGCGTCGTAAGCGTACTGACAATATTGATAGTAATATCAGTATGCCAGAAAAATCTGACATAGAACTTAAGGTTCAAATAGTTCCTGTTGTTGGAGAAATTCCTTCAAACCCATCACCTTATAATAATCAGCTTATGCAAACCACAACAGGTTATAAGGATGTGTTTATTCCAACATTAAATACAACTGATGCTTCTATGTTTGCACTTTCAATGGACAACAACTTGCTTGCGCCAACCTTTGTAAAGGGTGATTTACTTATTATTTCCCCTGAGGCATGGGCTCGCTCTGGCGATGTTGCTGCTGTTGAGTATGGCAATGAAACTTCACTTAAAGCAGTAATGCAAGTTACCTTTAGTGATGATTTTATTGTTCTTGAATCTCCAAACCGTAAGCAAGCGCCTATAGCTTTAGTTCGCGGCAAGGATCACTTTAGAATTATAGGAAAAGTTGTTCAACGTATACAAAGATATGTATAAGCGCTGACAGCCTTACTTTAAAAATACAAGTTCCGGTTTTTAAGTTTATTCTTAAGGCCGGAACTTTTTTTATGGAAAAATCTAAAATTAAGAGCTTAATTTTTATACATTATGCTATTAGGTCAGGGCTTTTGAATAAATGGGTAAAGAGTATATACTTATAATTAGGTTATAAAATTCTTAAATGAGAGGTTGTTATTATGAATAAGAGAATAATAGTTTCGTTAGTCGCTTTAGTTTGTATAAATCATGTGCATGGCGCTGCTCGAGCAACATTTAAGCCTGTTAAGCTCGAGGATGGTAGAGAATCTGCTACTCCATCGCCTGAGCTTAAGATTCAATTTGGAGTTCAACAACAAATAGGTTGGGGAGAATGGTTGTTTGGTTCTACTGAAAAAAAGCCAATGCTTGTTCCAATGACAGATATTCAGACATATATTGCAGCATCTAAAAAAGTTGCGGTTTCGCAAATACGTGATGAAGATGCACATTGGGAATTTTCTTTTAAGGTTAAAAATGGCGATGTGTCTGCTTTGCGTATTAGTAAAGAACAGTATAATAGCCTTCCAGCTGCCACAAAAAAATCTTTGCCTGTACTATCAGATATAATATCTGCAGATTTAGAATCTGACAATGATTAATTAAAAGGTATATATGAATTTTTTACAGTACGTAAAAGTTATAAGTTTGGTAGCGGTTATTTCTTGTAGCGCGGCAGATTCATTAGATTTTCAGGCGGATTCTTTGAATGATTTCTCTAAAACTTTGTTAAAAAAAGAACAAAAAAGCGAAAAAGTTTTAATCTATGCTGTTTTGAGTAATCCAGAAAAAATTACGGAAAATACAGCGTTGTTAAAGGCATATGAAGATGCAGTCAAAAATCGTAAGCGTATGGACATAATGAGAAGTCATAGGGATTATATTAATCTTGCTACATCTAAAATTGATAGTAAAGTCCCAAAGTTACAAGCGATTATAGCATATAGATATTGTGCGGATCTTCTTATTAATACAGAAGAAAAGTGAGTTTCGCCGTAGGGTGAATGAGCAAAGTTAAGAATATCTTTTTTTTTAAAATCTGCTAAAATGGCTTCTATCTTATTATTTTAAGGTTTACACAAGTAAGGTAACTGGTCTGTGTTATTTTATAATGTCCCATGGTGGGATATTTCCAGTTGGTAAACGTAAAGGATTACAACATGACAAAGTATGAAATACTCATGCTTGCCATCCCGGGAATTACCGAGGATGAAATGACTAACTTTGAGAAGCAATACGAAAAGTTAGTTAAGGATAGTAAAGGAAATGTTATTTCCTTTGAAAAATGGGGTAAATGCCGTCTTGCATACCCAGTCAAAAATAACGAATATGGTGTTTATTATCTAACACGTTTTGAGATGGAAAATCCTCAAACTTTCTTTAAAGAAATTAAGTTGTTGTTAGATGTTAAATACCATGAACTTATCATGCGTAGTGTTACTCATAAACTTGATCCAAAAAAATCTCTTGAATATCAACGCCCTGATACTGTTGAAAGTATTCAGACAAGAAACGTTGATGAATTTTTAAGAGAAAACAAAATGGAAGGTTTGTTGCCACGTCAAGAAGGCAAGAGACGCGAAGATGATTTTGTTGCTGGTGATATCGAAGATGAAGGGATCGAAGCATGACAAAAAAAATAAAACTTAAAGTAAGTTCCCGTTTACTTAAAAAAAGAAATCGTAGAAATTCTACAACACAAAAGAAACAATGCCGTTTTTGCAATATTACTGATAACTCGGTAGTGCTTGATTACAAAAACACTAATCTTTTGTACCACTTTTTAACTGAACGTGGCAAAATTTTACCTTCACGCATTTCAGGTAACTGTGCATTCCATCAACGTCAGATGAGTACACAAGTTAAGTTAGCTAGAACAATTGCACTATTACCTTATAGTTCAGTTCGTTATTAGTAGAAACGCTCTGAAATAGAGAAAATCTAAAAAGGTCTTTGATGTATATCGAAGGCCTTTTTTTTATAGGTATAAGCATGCAATGGTATAGATTAGTTGTCGCTTATGACGGCACAGATTTTGTGGGTTGGCAGCAACAACCAGAAGGTCCCAGCATAGAAGGCACCTTAAAAAGCACTTTTTTACAAATTTTTAATCAAAAACACATCTATCTTGTGGGCGCATCAAGAACAGATGCGGGCGTTCATGCGCAAGGTCAAGTGGTACGTATCGGAACCGATCTTCCATTACTCCCAGAAAAACTTATGCGTGTTATGAATAATGCGCTTCCAGCTTCTATTTCAATTACAAGTTGTTCTCTTGTGCAGCGTGATTTTCATCCACAACATCAAGTTGTTTATAAGGTCTATGCGTATCGTGTATGTACTCAAAGACCATCGCCAGAAATGCATCGTTATAGTTATTACTATTGGCATCCTCTCGACATGCACAAGCTTAATGAAGTTCTCCAAGTTTTTGTTGGCACGCATGATTTTAAGGCATTTGCAAAACATCATAGTGATCGCGATACCATGAGGACGATCCATAGTATTGAAATTGTTTCTAATGAAAACGGGATAGGATTTACGATTGTGATAACTGGAATATCATTTTTGCAATATATGGTCAGACGTATGGTGGGTGCTGCTTTTGCTATTGCTTCTGATAAAAATCGTTCATCTAATGAGATTGGCATGTTGCTTAAAGATAGCAGTGCTTCTATTAAAAATCTTCCTAAAGCACCTGCAAAAGGGCTATGCTTAAGAAAAATTGTTTACCAAGAGGAATCCTTATGAAAATGTCTTTTAAGAAAATTATACTGAGTTTACTGGTTGTTTGTGGTGTTGGCAGTGCTGTGTGGTTTGCCATACATAAAAAACAAGCTCCTTCAGCATCTCTTTCCTCAAAATATGATATTCGTCTTTTAGATGTAGCCCGTGATACTGAATTTATTAAACGACAAAATTATGAAAATTGGTATTTACTCCACGCAACGCCAGAGTTTAATCTTGATTTTATGCTCACTAAAAATTCTCCCTATGAGTGGGAACCGCGTACTTACGGTAAGCTTACAACAGTAGTTATTTTTGATGAAAATAAACCTGTTGGTTTTATAAATTATTATATGCGTGGAGCTCATGAAGGTACTGTTTTTTTACTGAGTGTTGATAAAAATGCGCGCGGTAAAGGATTTGGGGAAGTGCTTTTTGGGTATGCAGTTGAATCTTTAAAAAAACAAGGCGCAAAATATATCAAAGTTTCTGTGCGAGAAGAAAATGAGCCAGCTCAAAAATTGTATCGTAAGTTTGGTATGTATATCGAAACCTCTGATCATGGATTTCATTTTTATCGGTTAGATGTTTAATACAGTTATTTTTTAAATAGTTAAGTTTAAGTAAGCATATTGTTTGCTGTAGAAGCCTATTTAAATGGTGGGGGGCGTTTGTTTTTACCTATGAATAGGTTACAATTGTTATATGAAAAATTATAATGTATCTATAAATAGAGGTATCGCAATGAAAAAGAATTTTATACTAGCAGTTGGTCTACTTAGTTTGACCAGTACAATGTATGCAGCTGATAAAGAGTGGTCATTAGTTTCATGTAATGAAGTAAAAGAAGCGGAACAATTAGCGCAAGCAATAGCATTAAGCTTGCAAGAACAACCATCAGCTAGAACTGTACAACCAGCAGCAGCTTCTTCATCTTGGGGGGCGTGGTTAGGTACTATTGCAGGTGCGGCTATGGCTACTGCAAATGGGAATTTTGATAGTATTTTCAAAAAAAATAAGAAAAAAGACGTAACTTTACAACCATCCAATGTTACTCCTTTTGTAACTTCAGATCTTTCACCTTCTAATCTAGTAATATCTCGTAAGAATCAAATTGGTGCGTTGTTATACATAATGGAGCAGAGCGCAGTAAAAAATTATAGAGTTAATTCTAGTGATAATCAATTAGATGACAGCATTCAATTTAGAAAAGATTTGGGACAATATAAGAAACTCCCAGACCTTTTAGTGCCTTCTGCTTCTACAGATTCTATTGAATCTTGGGATCCAGTTGAACGATATAAATTAGTGATGGGTGATTTTATTATATCTCCAAAAGTGCAAGGCGATCTTGCTGTTGAGTTGTTAAAGCTTAACCAAATTTCAAAAAAAGAATGTGATATGTTTATAGCTTCTGCTTGTCGTAATGCTTCTTTTCAAATTGATCAAAATTTTCTCTATGAAGGAAATTTGGAATTGCAAGATGTAGAAATGCCTGATCAAGCTGCTGTTAACGATTATAAACATCTAATGGGTTTGGTAAAAGAATATAAAGTTGATCCTATTTATGTGATAAGTAAGCATGCAAATGCTACTGGCCGTCTACAAGTTATGAAGAAACATGCACCAGAATTTTTTAAAGAAAATATGAGTGATGATTTAGCTGCAAGTATATTTTTAGATGCAGATAAAGACTGTTTTAAAGAAACTAATCCTCTATTAAAAAATGAAATAAAGAGTCTTTGTGAAAACCATAGTAATTTTCCTGATGGATTTAGTGATAATAAAGAAAAAATTAATGTATTTAAAAAGTCTCTTGTTGAAGGTGAGTTTAATATGCAAAATGCTATGTTAGGTAGATATCCAACAATTACAGAAATATTAGATGAAGATGCTGCAATAATAACTGCACAACCAGAAGTATCAGTAGTCAAGATAGGTGATGAATTCATTCAGACTTATTAAAAATTTTATTCTATATAAAAGTATGATTATAACTGGTTTATAATTTTAAAAAGCGCATGTCATTTTGTGATGTGCGCTTTTTTTATTGTTAGTTTTTCATAACTAAATGGGCAATAAAGGGCGCAATATCGCTGAGTTGTTCAAGTGGTAGTGCTACATGTTGGCTTTCTAAATCTTGTTTAGCAATTACAAAATAAACAGGGTTGGTGGTATGGGCAGTGCGCGGTTGATGTGTGGAGGTATCTACCATTTCTTCTGCTTTCCCATGATCGCCGGTGATAATTAATATACCATTTTGTTTGGTTACCACTTCATCAAAAAGCATTCCAAGTTGTTTGTCGATGCATTCAAGTGCCTGAATAGTTGCCTGGAAATTTCCTGTATGACCAACCATATCGGCATTGGCATAGTTAATAACATACAGATCATGAGGGTTATATTTAAGGCTGTAAAGGGCAGCTTCTGTTATAGTGTCTGCGCTCATTGCAGGATGCGTGTCATAGGATTTGCGTGTTGTGGATGGAATAAGAATACGTGTTTCGTGTGGTAGTTTTTCTTCCCTGCCCCCATTAAAAAAATAAGTAACGTGTGCATATTTTTCTGTTTCTGCAATGGTGCAGGTTGAGTAACCATGGCTGTCGAGCATACCGGTCAGTGTTTGCGAAATTTTACCTGTATGGAATAGCACCGTTGTATCGTAATGTGTGCCGTAAGTAACGGGAGTTATAAAGCAAGAAAGTGTATAAGGTTTAATCTCTTTATCATTACCTTCTAAAAATAGCTCAGTCAGTTGACGCGCTCGATCGGGTCTGAAGTTAAAAAAAAGAACACCATCTCCTGGTTTTATATAATTGCCGCCATCAAGTTGTATTGGTGGGATAAATTCTTCAGACATATGTTCATGTGCAGCGGTATCCAACACCTCTTGCCACGAGTGGGCAGTGTGATGTTGTTGCTCTGTTAGAACGTGATAACTTTTTTCGGTTAAGTGCCAATTTTTATTGCGGTCCATTGCATAAAAACGGCCGTGAATAGAGCCGATTTTTCCTACGTCTAATTTTTTTATAACTGTTTCAAGTTCATGTAAATAAGAAAGAGCAGTTCCTGGATTGGTGTCTCTTCCATCTAAAAAAGGATGAACAACTACGGGAACATGGAGGTCTTTTGCAGCTTGTAGAAAAGCATAAAGGTGATGGGTAGATGAATGGACGCCTGCATCAGAAAGAAGTCCCATAATGTGAAGAACTTTATGTTGTTTTGCAAGTCGAGAAAGTGCTGTTTTAAGTGCTGGAATTTCTGAAGGTTTTTTTTGTTCAAATGCTTCTTCTATAAGTGTCATTGGTTGTTTTATGATAGTTCCGCATCCAATAGTAAGATGGCCGACTTCTGAATTTCCAATATAACCCTTAGGGAGTCCAACTGCGGGGCCGGATGCTTGAAGCGTTGTCCATGGGTAGTTTGCAAGGAGTTTAAAGAAATTTGGCATGTGCGCATGGGCGACGGCATTATGATCTTCATTTTCGCGGTAACCGAGTCCATCAAGGATTACCAGCATTGTAGGAAATCTGTTTTTCATAACGCCCTTTCTCTTTTAAGCTGAATTATGATATAGTTTACTCGATTTGCTTTGTAAAACATAAGGAAAATATATGAAAAAACTTTTTATACTGTTAGTTGTGACTCTTTCTTTTCAAGGATTTCTATTAGCACAGCAAAATTCTGAGATTTCTTTAGGTAATGAATCTGTTGTTATTGATTCAGAGGCGACAGTCAATGATCATATAGCACATAATCTAGTCTATGAGCCAAAAGATAATGCCTTGGATGATTTGGATGCAATGTTTGATGATGCTGATACTGCAATGGGTGATATAACACCAGTTGCACAACCTGAAAAGCATAATAAAATTTTGGCTGTTTGCGCTTATCTATTAAAAAATTGCTATAAAATTACTCGTGAAAACATCCTAAAATTTTTTGGCAAAAAAACTGATTTGGTATGATGCGTAAAGAAAAACATCAATTTGCTATCTATTATAAAGATCTTCCTGCTGTAGCGGTTGGTAAAAAGCTGAGCATACTAGATGAAGAGATTGTCAGAAGGGTTCTTTCTGTTTTGAGACTTTCAGCGAAAGACTCGTGTGTGTTTTTTAGTGATTCTGTCGTTGTAACGTGTTTATTGACTGATATAAAAAAAAGAAATTTTGATTGTGTAGTTCAAGTGGTTGAGCCAGTACGGGCAGTAGAACCATCTGTTACATTACTACTTCCTCTCCTTAAGCGTGAGGCCTTAGAGTCCGCAATTTATTCAGCAACTGCAATGGGGGTGAATGTTATTCAGCTTGTTATGACCGAAAAATCACTAACTTGGGGTGGTGCTAAAGAAATGAACCGTTTGTACCGAGTAGCCATTTCAGCGGCAGAACAATCTAAACAGTATGCAGTTCCAAATATCAAAATACCCAAAAAATTAGAGATGTTACTTCAAGAGTCCTTGTCTTTTTCTTGTAAGTTGCATGCGGATGTTGAAGGCAACAGTTTAATTAACCTTAGTGCTTCATTTGCAATTGCCAAAGATTTTTTACTCTCTGTTGGCCCTGAAGGGGATCTGACAAAAGAGGAAAGAGTGTCAATGCAATCTGCCGGATTTACTTTTTGTCGTTTAACGCCAACGGTTCTTAAGGCTGAAGAAGCAGCCAGGCTGTTGATCGGTATTGTTCGTTCATTTACGTAGACATTTTGTACGTTTGAATTTTGAGATACAACGGTAGCAGTGTATCGGTAAGTCCCTCTTGGGCAATCCAATGCTGATAACCAATTTTTGCAGTTTGCTCAAGGTTTGTGTAGTGAGGGTTTTGCTCTAGAAAGAGTGCTCGTTCTTTAAAGTATTTCTTTATATTTTCCTTAAAAATTTCGGCCCCGTTACCAATAAATGTGAGCGTTTGATCGGGAAAGCGTGCAGTTAGTTTTTGTAGTAAGAGCTCATTGTTTTCGCATCCAGTTTCAAAAGGTTTTTGAGGTCTTTCATTGTTTACAATTGCAAAATAGGCATCTTGTGTAAACGCATTAAGAATAATAATAAAGATGCCATTTTTTGATTCAAATTCTTGAGCAAAGCACTGGAGTGCGTCAATTCCAATGAGAGGAGTTTTATGGGCAAAATTGAGGGCATTTGCGGTGGTTATGACAATGCGTAGTGTGGTAAATGGTGCGGGACCTTGATTGACTACAATGCAAGAAAGGTCTTTAAAGTTGAGTGAATGTTCTGCAAGAAGTTGTACCATGGAAGGCATGAGTTGCTGACAGGCGTGCATTTTATGGACAATTTTTGTTGTAAGATGGATGGTGTTTTTCCAAAGGCTGAGTGAGATATTTTCGTAGTCCGCTTGAAGTACTAGATAGATTGATGTCATGATTGCTTTTTATTTTTACACTTTTGTTGGCGATAAAAGACGCCAAACGCGTCAAATTCTAATGTTTTTTCTTTCTTTGGCACTATCTTACCACAATTTAAACATTTCCACCCGTCGAAATTCAAAAAATGATCAAAAAAAGATTGCAGAACCATTAGCCCGGAACATTTTTTGCACTTCATTAAGATCTCCTTTCTTTAGCTTCTTACTTCTTTGCTTTAGTAAAACACATTATTATATATAATAATATCTTGCAATGACAAATTTTTAAGCTAAAAAAAATGGTCTTAAAATGCTTTTTTGTCTTCTTTGACTGATCTGTCAACAATCTATTTTTTTATAATGATATAGAATTTTTTATGAGAATCGTTATAGTTTAGCGCATTATAACAAAGGGACTTTATGAAAAAATATATTTATGTGGCTTTGCTGCTGTTACATGTAGCAGATAATTTTTGTAGTGATTTAGAGTTAGCATTGGGTGATTCATCTGATTTCATTGGAATGACTAAAGAAGAATTTGATGCATGGGTAGGTGATAGTAAAAAATTAGTGATTGATGAAGAAGTATTAGAAGTGCCGTCTAACTTAAAAATTCATGTTCCTAAAGTGCGACATAAAAAAATAAAGGCATGCGTTATATGTGGTTCCAAATCTCCTGTTCATAAAAATGATACGTGCTTGTTTCTTAAAGAAAATGGTTTTAAAAGAAATAAAGATAATGAGTGGGATTGTGTATGGTGCCCAAATAAAGGATTTAATGGACTTGTTAGTATTGTTATTCATGTACGTCGTATGCATCTTGGGTATTACTATAATAAACCTATTAAAGAAAAAGTCCCTTGTATTAAAAAACCTAAAACTTCTGATCTTCCTCGTGTGATACAGTCAGTTACTGCATTTGATTCAATTGACAGGTCAAAGTTTATAGTAAAAAAGTGAAGTGTGGTGTGCCCAACAGGAATTGAACCTGTGGCCTACAGATTAGGAATCTGTCGCTCTATCCAACTGAGCTATGGGCACATTCAACTAAATCGTAACAAAATGTTTGTAAAATAAAAGTTATTCGTAGTCATTATGGTCGGTTGGTGGATTTTCCATATCAGCTTTAAATTTAAGATGCATTAAGTAGCCTTCTAAAATAAGGGCGGCTGCTTTTGAATGAACTTCTGTTTTTTCTCCCTTTTTCCCTAAATTTTGCGCGTGTTTGCTGGTAAGACGTTCATCCCATAATACCCATTCTTGATCGGGAAATTCTAACGCTAGTTCTTCTTTAAGCGCCACAACCTTTTTAGTTTGATCGCTTTCTGTTCCACGCATGGTTTGAGGGTATCCTACAACCACTATTGAGATGGTTCCTGATGAAAATAATCCTTGTAAAAAAGGGCGGAGTTCTTTAAAGGTGACCGTTTTATAAGGTCGAGCAAGGATACGTAGTGCATCAGAAAGGGCAGTTCCAATCCATTGATCTCCAAGATCGAGAGCTAAAACTTTCATAAAATATCCTTAGTAAAATTTTAAATAGTATTCTGTATACAACGAATTCATCATAGCAAAATTGTAAAGACTTTCATAAAAGAGTCTTGTATACTCCTCTTTTAGTAATATTTATCTGTTTAATGTTCTACGAAAGGAAACTGTCATGATCGCTAATTTGATACATGAGTTTCAACAAGGTATTCATACCGTCCAAGAAATAGTATGGGGACTTCCATTTATTATCTTTTTTATTACGGTTGCCTGTATCATCACAGTATCACTCCGTTTCGTACAGTTTCGCACATTTATTCAGAGCTTAAAAATTGTTTTTGGTGGAGATAAACAGGCTGCAATAAAGGGGGGCGATATGTCCCCATTTCAGGCCTTTTTAAATACATTAAGTATTAGTATCGGTAATGGATGTCTCTCGGGAACAGCAGTTGCATTATTCGCAGGTGGGCCAGGCGTGGCATTCTGGATGTTTGTTGTTGGTTTATTATGTATGGCAATTCGTTTTGCAGAAGTGTTTTTAGCAGTATCGTTTGCTGTAGAAAATAAAGATAAAAATAAACTTGGCGGACCATTTCTGTATATAGAAAAGCTTCCAGGTGGTATGGTTTTGACTTATTTTTATGGTATAGCATGTCTGTTTTTCAGTTTGACTGCTGGAAACGCAATGCAGTGCAACACTATCAGTACCTCATTTAATAAGATGATCCCATCAGATTGGAATGTATTTGGTAATGTATCTATTGTTAAAGCAGTACTTGCAGTTTTACTAACATCTTTTGCTTTATATATACTCATTGGCGGTACGCAAAGAATTGTTAAAGTTATAGAAAGAATAGTACCACTTAAAGTTGGTCTTTTCTTTTGTACAATCTTAATTGTGTTAGCGTATTATTGGGCAGAAATTCCTGCTGCTTTTGATCTTATTATGGCTGCTGCATTTACACCTCAAGCAATTACTGGTGCTGCTGCAGGATTAACATTACAAACAGTTTTTTATCATGCTGCATACGCTACTGTTAATGCGAGCGAAGCAGGTCTTGGTACAGCATCTGTTCTTTACGGAAACACCGGTTCAAAAAAGCCAATCAATGATGCGGCTTCAAGTATGTTGAGTACTTTCATTAGTAATAATATTGCAATGACTATGGTAACAATTGCGCTTGTTGCAAGTGGTGCATGGATGTCTGGTGAAACAGGCGCTCCAATGGTTATTGAAGCTTATCAATCAGTGTTTGGTTATTATGGTGGATGGGTACTTACCTTCTTAACATTACCTTTTGGCATTGGTGTGATTGTTCCGTATTGTTATATTGCTCGTCAATCTTGGATTTATGTAACAGGCGGCCGTTTTCTTGCATTATTTCCAATTGTTTTTATTGCAGCATCTTGCCTTGGTGCAATTGCTGATATTGGTGAATTGTGGACGCTTATTAGTATTGTGATTGCAGGGCTGCTCCTTGTTAACTTACTTGCAATGCTCTACTTCATTCCCTATATGCGTCAACATGCGCTTAAAGATTAACGGGTATATTCTTGTATGAAATCCTGTAAAAAAATAAGTATGCCTGCTGCTTTTCCAGTGGCAGCGCATACAGATAACGTTGGGCAAGGTACCATATTTGTTGCAATTCGTGGTCAACATTATGATGGAATTTTGTATATCCCTCAGGCTATTGCAAAAGGTGCTTCTCGCATTGTAATTCAACATGATGCAGTAATCCCTAACGATATAGTTTTACTTCTTACTATGCATGCTATTCCATTAACCCGTGTAGAAAATTCTCGTAAAGCACTTGCTGAGTTAAGCGCTCAAATAGCAGATTTTCCGGCTAAAAAATTAAAAATTTTTGGTGTAACTGGTACCAAAGGTAAAACAACATCGGTTTATATACTTGAAGCGCTGCTTAAAAAATTGGGCTTTAAAGTTGCTCGCTTAAGTACTGTTTCAAATGCAATTAATGGTTGTGAATTGGCAGCAACATTGACAACTGCTCAACCAGATTATTTGCAGCAATTTTTTACCTTATGCGTAGCTCAAAAGATTGATTATGTTGTCATGGAAATTGCAGCACAAGCAACAACATTTAATCGCATAGAAACATTAGAGCTTGATGGTCTGATTTTTACCAATTTAGAGCGTGAGCATGCAGAATTATATCCTGATATGGAAGATTACTTTCAGGCAAAATATAAGATGGCTAGCAATCTAAAAACTGGAGCTCCATTTGTTGTCAATGCTGATGATTTGTATGGGCAGCGTATTCTTAGTCAAAGACCATCTTCGTATGGTTTTTCTCTACAAACACAAAATTCTAGCTATGCATCAGTTTTATATGAAAATGGAAAGTTACAGATAACAATTCAAAACTTAACATATAATTTTTCTTATAAAGGTATTCCCGGTATTTTTAATGCATATAATTTAGCGGCAGTTTTTCTTTTACTTTTGACATCAGGATTTTCACTAGATGTGCTTATGAATCAGGTTCTTGAATTTCCTAAAATACCAGGAAGGCTCGAAGAATATGCATTGCCAAACGGAGCATGCGCGTACATAGACTATGCTCATACACCAGGATCTTTCAAAAGTTTACTTTCGGTTGTTCGTACCTGGACAGATCATGTGATTGTTGTTTTTGGTGCTGGTGGTGGAAAAGATCATATTAAACGACCATTAATGGGTAATATAGCAACTCGCTATGCGGATCTTGTTATTTTAACTACAGATAATTCTCGTCAAGAAGATCCGGATGCTATTGTGGCTGATATTCTTAAAGGTATTGATTTTAAAGATAAAGTATTAGTTGAACTTGACCGTGCGCGTGCTATAGAAATGGCTTATTGCCATTCTAAAAAAGGTTCCATTATTATGCTTCTTGGAAAAGGTCCTGATGAATATCAGATTGTTGGGTCAACAAAAATGCCCTTCAGTGAGAAAGGCATTTTGCAGTCGTTTATTAAATAGTGTCACTTGGCAGCTACGACTTCCTCTTGCCTACCACGAACTATAGATTTTAAGTAGTTCTAGATATCTTATGATAGCTGGGTCTTGATGCTCCTTGCTTTTCATGCAGGTTAGAGCGGCTTCAGCCATAGAATTTTTCATAGCACGTTTACAAAGATATCTTCCAAAAAGTTTTCTTTTAATTGGTATTTCTTGTGCAGTTTTTAAAGCGGCTTTTCTTTGGAGATCCAGAATTTGAGCGTAATCTTCTGGGTTATTTTGATATTTTATGTGTAGTGCATATTGATTTGCATAATAGATTTCTTCCCATGGCATGCTGTCGCCTTTCCAAATATCCGGTATCCCTTTATGATCGAAACGTTTATTTCGACGTTTTATTTTTTCTAGTTCCCAAGAAGCGGCTACGTTTGAACGTGCAAGATCGAGAATTTTTATCATCTGACAGCTTTTTCTGATTGGTTGTAGTGCTGTTGCTAGCACAAGATCTTGTACTTTTATAATGTCTGAACCTACTTCTGCTATCACCCCCAATATACTTTTCATGACGAGGAGGGGAACTTTCTGTTGTTCAAATATTTCAAGTCGAGTAAGTGGTTGTACGGGGCTTAGTAATTGAGTTTGAGGGGCTTCATTAGTTCCTAAATAAATTGTTTCCATCTGATCATTAGTTGCTTCTGCCGTGATATCAAGATTTTTATGATGATCAGCCCCATATATTTTTTGTAGCCCTAGAATCAGTGCCATGAAGAGTATTTTTTTCATTACAAACTCCTTTATCGTTTTTTCGCAGCCCTACACTATTATGATCGAGATGATAGTAAATGGTCTTTGTAATAGCAATAATTCTTTATATGGACCAGGGAAAAGCTGAAAAAGACTTTGATATGTGTGGTAATTTTGACAAAAAATGCCTGATTGTTACGATTATTCCGATGTTTTAATCCAATTTTATATAAGAGGTGATGGTATGATCAATTTATACCAGTCGTTATTTATCGTAGTAGGCGTAGGATCTTTGGTGGTCTTAGGCTTATTTGCAAAAATTAATGCCGAAGAAGTGAATAACTCAAAGGCGCAAAAAATAGCGGATGCTATTTCCGAAGGTGCTATGACATTCTTAAAAGAAGAATATAAGGTTATTGCCTTGGTCATAGCAATTTTTGGTTTGCTGATTAATTACTTTGTTGGAGTTCTTCCAGCAATGCTTTTTGCTACAGGCGCACTTTTTTCTATGGTAACCGGTTATATCGGTATGAAGGCAGCAACATCTGCTAACGTTCGTACCACTATGGCTGCAAAACGTAGTGGGGAACATGCTGCATTTATGGTCGCATTTTTTGGCGGCGGCGTAATGGGTTTTTCTGTTGCAACATTTGGTCTTCTTGGTTTGACCTGCATTATGTATCAATATGGCCACTATTCTAATATCACAACCTTGCTGACAAGCTTTGGTTTTGGTGCAAGTTTAGTAGCTTTTTTTGCTCGTATCGGTGGTGGTATTTATACCAAATCAGCTGATGTTGGAGCAGATCTTGTAGGTAAAATTGAAGCTGGTATTCCAGAAGATGATCCAAGAAACCCTGCAGTTATTGCAGATAACGTTGGTGATTGTGTGGGTGATACTGCTGGTATGGGTGCCGATATTTATGAATCCTATGTTGGTGCAATGATATCTGCAATTTTCCTATCACTTGCTCTATTTCCTGGCGATCAGGGCGCTGCAATGCTTCCTATCGTTCTTTCTGCAATTGGTCTTTTGGCTTCAGTTGTAGGACTTCTTTCTAACTTGATTTTAAAAGCTGGCCCAGCGGCGATGCTTCGTAATGCTACCTATGTTGCATTTGCAGCATTTATTGGTGGTTCTTACTGGTATTTAACTACACATGGCTTTTCTATTGAACTTTTTTATTCAGTAATTATTGGTTGTGCATCTGGTGTTGTTATCGGTTTAATTACCGAATATTACACTGGTGGAAATCCAGTTATTAAGCTTGCAGAAAGCTGTCAATCAGGCGCTGCAACAAACATAATTTATGGTCTTTCAATTGGTATGGAATCGGTAACTGCTCCAGTAATTTTACTTGGGTTTGCGATTCTTGCTGCATTCATTTACGGTGGTGGGCCTTACGGAGTTGCTATTGCAGCAGTTTCTATGCTTTCTACCGTTGGTATCACCATGACTGTTGATGCGTACGGTCCAATTGCGGATAATGCAGGCGGTATTGCAGAAATGGCAGGCTTGGGTAAACCAGTACGTGATATTACCGATAAGCTTGATGCTTTAGGAAATACTACTGCAGCAATGGGTAAAGGTTTTGCTATTGGTTCAGCCTTAATGACCGCACTTGTTATGTTTAAAGCATATGCAGAAGGTGCTCATTTAGATGTTATCGACATTCTGAACCCATGGGTTCTTGTTGGTATGTTTATTGGTGGTTCTATGCCATTCTTTATCTCTGCTTTAACTATGCGTTCTGTAGGGAATACTGCGTGGAAGATGGTGGTAGAAGTTCGCCGTCAATTCAAAGAAATTAAAGGATTGATGGAAGGTACTGCCGACCCTGATTATAAGCGTTGTATTGCAATTTCAACACGTGCAGCTCTACGTGAAATGATTCTTCCTGGTCTTATTGCTGCATTATTGCCGGTACTTGTATTCAAAACATTGGGCGCTCCTGCACTTGGAGGTCTTTTGATTGGTGCAACAGTTAGCGGCGTTATGTTAGCGCTTATGATGTCTAACGGCGGCGGTGCATGGGATAATGCTAAGAAGTATATCGAAGCAGGTCATTTGGGCGGAAAAGGTTCAGATGCTCATAAAGCAGCTGTTGTTGGTGATACTGTTGGGGATCCTTGCAAAGATACATCAGGACCTTCGCTTAATATTTTAATTAAGCTTATGTCTATTGTTTCTCTTTTGCTCGTTTCTTTATAAGAACTGACAAAAACTAGAAATAAAATCATATAAAATTGATTAAAGAGGGCCATAAAAAGCCCTCTTTTTTTTGAGCTTATTTTTGCTTTATGTTTAAAATGGCAATTAAAGATTTTTTGAAAAAACTATTGTTTTTAAATGCTATATCGTGTTAAGTTTTCTATAGGAAATGTTTCCTAGCGTAAGTAATGTAAAACTTATTATCAAGGAGTTTATAATGAATAAGTTTAAGATGCTTTTAGTTTTTGGTCTTGTAAGTTGTGCAGTAGTAAATGCTGCAGAAACAAATAATTTTGATGAAGATTATAATGAAGGACTTGTTGAGCAACCACAGGGCCAATCATGGTCAGATTATTTTAAATCATGGATGCCGTTTGGTAGAAAAGATAATAAAGATAAGGCTGAAGTTGCAGATATGCAAGAAGAAGTTGCTGTTCCGGCAATAACAAAAAATCCGGAAATGAGAAAGACTGAGTCAGCCCTTAATGGTGCAAAAATTAGATTACAAAGTTTATTGAACCGTGCCTCAAATAATAGTGAGTCGATTCGTGGATATGCTCATGGTGCATTGTATGCATTGTCAAATGGCGATGTTGCGCAAGCGGCTGATTTAGTTCAAGCGGCATTACAGTTTATAGAAAACGAACGTGCTGATGGAAGAGATCAGGAAATGTATGCTAAGTATCAAGACTCATTGAGTGCAATTTTGAATATGCTTCAGTAATCTAATTAAGTTTTTTAGATTATAAAATAAGACCCCCTTTTATTGGGGGTTTTTTGTGCTTTTTGATATTATTTTATGGTAAATCAATAAAGAGTATTGCTGAATTGACCCTGTCTATGCCTATACTAAGTATTCAATACTTATAGAAATCGATTCTATAAGTATTTGAATAACGTTTCTTTAGGCGTGGGGAGTGAGTAGTATGAAAATGATTAACTATACCATACTTTTAATAGCACTGTGTTGCATTGGGGCACCAGTATATGCCGATGTACCAGCGGTTTTTAATTATGAAAGTGTTTCACTCGAAGATACTTTAAAACGTTTTTATATTATTCAACGCATTGATCCATTTATTCATGTTATTACAAAAATTAAATCGGAATTTTGGATATTCCCAACACCATTTTTTGATTATGATAAAGTCCATTATGATGGAGTTTTATTTTCTAATGAATATATTTTATCATTGATTGATGTGCTTAAAAAAGAGCAATCTATCGTTCCTATTTTACATACGTGGGCAGAGTTAAAACGCTATAAATATTTGCATGATTCAGAAATGGTCAAAGAGTTTATGCAGCTTATTTTTATTGTGACGCGGTATTCTCTTAAGCATCAATGTACCGTAGTTTTGGAAGATGATCTCTTCGCTAAAAATGTTTACTTTCTTGATGCAATAGAAAAGCTTTCGCTTGATCAAATTTTGGATATTTTAGATGTGCTTGTTGAAGATCTTCCTGCATTTATTCAAAGGTATGAGTTGAATTCAAGTATGACGTGGAAACAATGGTTGGATAAGTATTGGCTTGTAGGGCCGCTTGCAGGGACAGCTTTTTTGATAAAAGTGTATATAGATTATAAGCAGTTACAGAAGGTGCAAACAACTAAAGGTTTTGTTGACTATGCTAGCTGTGAGTACCTTCAATCACATAACTCTTTAGAGCAATAATTATGAATATAAGAAAAATAGTCGGTCTATTTTTATGCTTTAATACTGTGGTTACAACTCAAAAAATATCATCGCTTTTTAATGTGGAAAAAGGACCTTTGCAAGGTGAAACTATTGTTACCAAGGTTGATGATATTATTAAGATAATGGATGAAACGGCTGATTTTATTCAAAAAATAAAAAAGCATCCCAGTAAATTTGTAACAGTAACGGCTGGTTTATTTAGTGATTTTGGTGTAACCGTAGATGACGTTCTAGAAACAGTAGAGTTTATAGCGGACATTGGCAGAAGAAAACCTGAAATGTTGCAGAGTCCATGGTTTTTGAATACGCATTTTACTTTTTATCGTTGGCATGGTGATCCAACTCAAAAAATAAATCATATTGCAAAGGGATGGAAAAAGCCCCCTGAATCGGTGGTTACAACGCAATATCGTATTACGGAAATTCCTGCATCACGTACAAAAACGACTGTATTTATGTACCCAATTTATAGTTTGCCTCATGATGAAATACGTTTGACGCGTGAACAAGTTCTTAAAAAGCAGCATGATCTTCTCCGATTTAAATATTCACGTACACAAATCCTTTCAGGAGTATTGGATCATTCACATCAAGTTGTTTTACTTGGTTGGGTAACGGATGCAGGGCGCAAAGAATTTGGTATGCAGGGAAGTGTTTTATTATCCTTTAATGATGACCAAAAAGAATTGATTCGTGTTGCTGGTAATAATGGCATGAAAGACACAGAAGAGTATTGGTTTGCCGATCATGTTAAAAAAAGAAAGTATTCAAAGTTTCCTGTTAAAGTAAAGCCGCGCGCTGATGTTACCTATGCGGGCGATATGAATCTACTTGGGTTTGGTAAAGTGATTATGTTGATTTGTTGGAACCCGAAAAAACAAAAAAATGAGGTTAGGTTAGGTGTTCTAGTTGATACGGGAAGTGCTTTTAAAAATAACTTAGCAAAACTGGATATGTTTACTGGGTATTTTCCTACTAAATCAGCATTTCAAAAACATATTCAATCATATCCACAAACTGCGCGTGCTTATATTTTAATTAAGAAGAAAAGCGTTATAGACTAAAAATTTCAGCAATTTTTGATTGCATATATTCAAATTCTTTTACGCCAATGATTTGTTGATTAATAGAACCATGTTTCATAAGCACAAAGGTAGGCAAATAAGCAATTGGTTCTTTAAGAAAGTGTGTTTGTTCAATTAAATCGGTAATAGTTTTGTTATCATTATTGATGGTATAAAAGGTTACTTTTCCTTTAAAATGCTGCGCAAGTGCAGGGAAATAGGTATCTACATATTGGCAAGCACCGCACCATGTTGCATAAAATTTAATAAGTATGGGCATTTCATCTTTGCGTAGATTTTCAAATTCTTCTGGTGTTGTTACTTCTGTAATTAACGTAACTTCTTCTATAGGCATTACATTAGAATTTATAGGTGAAGATGTTTGGGTAGATTCCGTTTTTGAGCATATCCATGATGGCCAAAGTGAGTATTTTTTACTTATAATAAGAAGAGAAATAAGAAGCAGTGTTGTGATTCCCACTAAGGTAAGTATGGTATTTTTTTTCATGACAATCCTTTTTATAGTTAGTTTTTTTAAATTACAATATCTTTTTAGAGTATGGTTAATTTTTTACGTGTCAATAATTGGATTTTAAATTAAATTGTTTAAAGAAAAAAAATTATAGATACAGAAAAAAACAATTGCTTTTTCCTATCAATATACTAAAAAATAGTTGGCAAATAGTTTTCAGAATGAAACTATTTTCATGTTGTTTTTTTTATAAAAATTAAGAATATAGCTTTTTAAAAAAAGTAATAATTTTATTTGATTAGAACGAATTAAAACGTTACAGTTGTTCTCTCTAAAAGACTTTGAATTATTCTAATTGAAATGTTTTTATAAAAAAAATAAATGAGCATAAGCTGAATAATGGCAAAAATGAATAGAAATATTTAGTACTAATTATCATGCGTCAAGATAAGTGAAAGGGGTATTGTTATGAACGAAAATAATGTAAATATGCAGCATTCTGTCTCTCCGATATTGGGGCAAGATAACGCATTCATTATTAATAAAAAAAATGGTGAGCGGGTCCCTTTTAATCGCGAAAAAGTATATGCAACTATTCAGCGAGCGTGTAAAGGGCTTGAAGAATCTGTGAACATAGATTTGATTATGCAAGAAGTTTCAAAAAATTTGTATGATCAAGCTTCAACGCAAGATGTTGAAGATGCAATGATATTAGGAGCGATCTCTTTTATAGAAAAAGATCCTGCATATAGTAAAGTTGCAAGTCGATTATTGCGTCAAAAACTCGCAAAACAGGTTTTTGGTGCATCAGTAACAGAAGATATGTTTCATCAATGCTACAAAGATGCTTTTATCAAGAGTATGTATTTGGGTGTTGAAGACGATACAATCGACCCTCGTATGCTCGAGTTTGATTTAAATTTTCTTGCCACAAAAATAATTCCAGAAAGAGATGATCTTTTTGAATATTTAGGAATTTATAATATTTATGAACGATATTTTCTTCGTATTAATGGCAAGCATGTTGAAATGCCACAAATTTTTTGGATGCGTGTTGCTATGGGTCTTGCAATAGAAGAGCAAGATAAAAATAAATGGGCAGCAGAATTTTATGATATTATGTCACAATTTTTATATGTCCCTGGAACTCCAACATTGCTCCATGCAGGCTGTACTCATCCTCAACTAAGCTCATGTTATTTAACAACAATTACTGATGATCTTCACCATATCTTTAAATGTATGGGTGATAATGCACAAATGGCCCGTTGGTCTGGCGGTATTGCCAATGACTGGTCTTCACTTCGTGGAACCGGTGCTTATATAAAAAGTATTCGTTCCGGTAGTCAAGGTGTTGTGCCGTTCTTGAAAATAGCAAACGATGTGAATGCTGCTATTAATCGTAGTGGTCGCCGTCGAGGAGCAACTGTTGCTTACCTAGAGACATGGCATTATGACATAGAAGATTTTCTTGATTTGCGTAGAAACACTGGTGATGAACGTCGCCGTACACATGACATGAATACTGCAAATTGGATACCCGATCTTTTTATGAAGCGTGTGATCGAGAATAAAGATTGGACACTCTTTTCTCCAGATGAAGCTCCTGAACTTCATGAACTTTATGGCAGTGCTTTTGAAAAAAAATATGAAGAATATGAGGCAAAAGCGGCACAAGGAAAAATGTTCCTTACCAAAACAATAAAAGCTGTTGAGCTTTGGCGTAAGATGCTTACTCGTTTGTTTGAAACTGGCCATCCATGGATAACATTTAAAGATGCATGTAACGTTCGTTCACCGCAAGATCATGTTGGTGTTATTCATAGTTCTAACCTTTGTACAGAAATTACACTTAATACTTCTGCAGAAGAAACAGCAGTATGTAATTTAGGGTCTGTAAACTTTGGCCTTCATATTAAAGATGGAAAACTTGATGAAACCATGCTTGGTAAAACTATCAAGCTTGCAATGCGCATGCTCGACAACGTTATTGATATTAATTTTTACCCAACAAAAGAGGGTGAAGTTTCTAATCAACGTCATCGTCCTGTTGGTCTTGGTATTATGGGCTTTCAAGATGCACTCTTTAAGATGAATATTCCGTTTGATTCAAAAGAATCATTAGAATTTGCAGATAAAAGTGGTGAGCTTTTTTCTTACTATGCAATTTTATCTTCATCGCTCCTTGCAAAAGAACGTGGTGCGTATCATAGCTATAAAGGTTCAAAGTGGGATCGCAACCTTTTTCCTATTGATACTATGGCTCTGCTGGAAAAAGAACGTGGTGTAAAAATCGATACAGTATGTAAAGAAACACTCGATTGGAAGCCGGTACGTGATCATGTAAAGCAATATGGAATGCGTAATTCAAATACTATGGCCATTGCTC
>CAIQNR010000041.1 GCA_903873255.1 uncultured bacterium
CAACTCTGATAAGCCCAAAACCTGCTCAATAAATAGGTAATCAACTTACAAAGAGGAGTATAGAATAAATAACTATGCTCCTCTTTTTTTATTAAAACAGCTTCTTATTGATCTTTACCTACCATCTTTTTTAGGATGTTTTTCATAAAGAAAAATATATAACTAAGAAAGACTCTATGAAAAAAAATCTTACAATCTCACTGCTGCTTCTTGCGTTTGGAGCAATACTGCAACAAACTTATACCAACACACAAACAAACAATCTGTATGCTCAAAGAATAACACTACAACAAGCACAAACTGCTGCTGCCAAGGGAACTTTTGATGTAATTCTTCCGCTTATTTTTCAAAATATTATAACCACCAGCAACGTTAATACGCCAGACAAAAATAATGCGACGCTCCTCTACTGGGCGGTCTATTACAATAATGCAGATATCGTTAATATGCTGCTCAATATTGGGGCCGGAACAACTATTTTAAATAAACAGTATACCAATCAAACAAGCCCTCTTACTGCTGCCTTTAGAAATCAAAATTCAACAATAATACAGGCTCTTATTGGTTCATTATTGCTTCAAAGTAGATCATCATTTATGAACCTTATCGATCTAGAATCAACAACAGCCGATACTGCACTTATCGAAAGCATTACTACTTCTTCAAGCGACATTCAAACAATTTTTTCTAATCTTTCTACACTTTTTGCATGCGATTTAACAGCCAGTCAAGTAGATCAAAATCAAACAACGCTCGAAATAAATCCCGAAAATTCTCCTACCCCAACAACCTACATCTGCACACTTATTGATGACGTTATTCAAACTTTACAAATGCCCGTTGATACAATTACAACATCTACAAATTTAGGTATAACACAACTTAAAATATATGTCGGCAATGGTGCTGGAGCATACTATGCAGAAGCATATGATGCTTCAAATCAATATCAAGGGGCTACTAATTTTGGAGAAAAAAATAACGAAAATCTACTAAGATTTTATAATAGTAACTCCCAATATCTTTTCACCCTTTGTCTTTCAAACCTTACCACTGCACTCACCAACATTACTCAAAAAACGCCCGCTCCTTTTATAACCGTTCAAGTACCACAACTACTTACAACACTTACAACAAAAGATGAGCTTCCCATAACTCTTCTTGGAACTACACAGCCCTTTAGCAAAGCTATGATCTATAGCACAAATGGGTCTCTGCTCATTAATACCTATTTAGGCGCAACATATACACTTATTAAAAATTTTGATCCCATCAATCTTTCTATCGCGACAAGCAATGGAGCATTACAATCGGTGGCAAATTTTGTAAAAAATAATACCTTTACAGAGACTTTTTATATTACTCCAGCAACACCACTTTTTGATCTAAAAACACAAACTGGAAAACCAATAACACTCATAAACTCAGTAACCCCTTTTGATGAAATTAAATACTTTACTGTTAATGGTATAGGAACACTGCTTACCTATCTTGGAGGCATACAAAAAACTATTAATAATTTTTCTGAAGATGCAGTGCTTGTTGTAGATACAAAAAACAATTCTCAAACATTAAGTTCATTTATTGCTGGAAATAATTTTGCTGGAACCTTTTACATCAGCACATTGCTGCCACTTTTTGATATCAAAACAAAAACAGGAAGCCCTATCACTCTACTTGGATCAGTCACCCCTTTTGATGAAATTAAATATTTTTCTATTCAGGGAACTACTACACTCTCTACGTATCTTAATGGGCAAATTGTAAGCGTTGACAATCTCAATAAAGCAAACATTATGATATTCAATTCCAAAGATGGAACATCTCAAACCTTACAAGCATTTATTTCTGGAAATTCTTTTACGGGTACTTTTTATATGGATGCAACACCTCCACTTTTCGATCTAAAAACACAAACAGGAAGCCCTCTAACAATTATCGGATCAATAACACCATTTGATGAAATTAAAGGTATCAGTACTAATGGAACTGTTACCATTACTACCTATTTAAATAAATCTGCAAATTTGGTTGATAATTTTAATTCAAACAATATTACGGTTATTGGTACAAATAATAGTTCACAAACGCTCACTACATTTATGCAAAACGGCAACTATCAAGGCACTTTTTCTATCATTGCAACACCTCCACTTTTTGATCTTAAAACACAAGATGGAAAACCTATTACCATAGTAGGTTCAGCTGGATCTTTTAATGAAATTAAAGGCCTAAACTCAAACGGAACGGTAACTCTCTTTCCTTATGAAAATGGAAATCCAGTTTCTATTGAAAACCTTGATCCAACTACTATTACCGTTATAGATACCACTAATAATTCACAATCACTCGCCAATTTCATACAAAGTAATAGTTATACAGGCACCTACTTTATAACAGCAACTCCATCAATTTTTGACCTTAAAACAAAGAATAAAGCGCAAATTTTTATACTAGGCTCAAAAACTTCCTTTGATGAAATTAAATGCCTCAATAAAAATGGAACTCCTACTCTTTTTACCTATATTGATGGTGCGCCTATAACCGTAGATAATTTTGACCCCAATAATGTTATGGTAACTGATGGAACTAACTCTCCAACACTTGCTACTTTTTTGCAGGGAAATTCTTATAAAGGGAATTTTTATATAACAGCTGCGCCTCCGATTTTTGATATCAAATCTCAAAATGGCGCTCAACTAAAAATAGTAGGCTCAACAACTCCATTTGATGAAATTAAATATTATAGTCTTAATGGTACACTGACCCCCTGTGCCTATCTGAATGGAAAACTTACAACGGTAGATAATTTTGACCCAAATAATATCACGGTTGTAGACTCAAATAATAACGCACAAACGCTCACAAATTTTATACAAAATAACAAATTTCAAGGCTCATACTACATAATTGCTACACCACCTCTTTTTGATATCAAATCTCAAAATAATGCTCAATTAAAAATTACAGGCTCAACATCAGCTTTTGATGAAGTAAAATATTTTATTCTTAATGGTATTCCAATTCTGAGCCCCTACATTAACGGCGCACTTACATCCGTGGATAAATTTAACCCTAATGCTATTTACGTCACCGGGCTCGGTAGCGATGTACCACAAGTACTGAACGATTTTATTAAAGGCAAGGCGTATAAAGGTAATTTCTATATCACTACAACAAAGAAATAAGCCTGTCTCAAGCATGTTTTCAAATAACTATTCCATTTACCATTCACATTATGATAATATTACAAATAGATAAGAACCTGAGCTCTTTTGAGGGCTCAACGTATTAGGGGGAGACTGAAAACGCTCCCCCTATAATAATAAAATCAAAATACTATAATTCCATACATGAAATAATCCATAAATAATAAAGGGGACCATAAAAAGTCCCCTTTATTTATATTGTTACTCTACAGTTTTGATCAGGCCATTTTTGGAAGAAGTATTCTATCAAGCACTTCATTAGCATGTTCAACCCATACAATATCAATTTCATCTTCAAGTTCACGCGCATCGATCAAGTCGTTTTTATTTGATGCTGGTAAAATGATAGTTTTAATATGATTGCGTTTTGCAGCTAAGATTTTTTCTTTTACACCACCGATAGGCATTACCCTACCACGCAAATTAATTTCACCAGTCATTGCATAACTACCATCAATTGCACGGTCAGTCATAACGGAAAGAATTGATGAAAGCATGGTTATACCGCCTGATGGACCATCTTTTGGCACGCCACCAGCAGGTATATGAATATGCAAATCATGTTCTGTAAACTTCTTATCATCAATATCAAAATCTTTTGCATGTGCACGAATATAACTAAGTGCTGCACGCGCAGATTCTTTCATCACATCTCCAAGTTGACCGGTTAAAATGATGTTGCCTTTACCCTTCATGAGCACCGCTTCAACCTTGATCATCTCACCACCAAATGGTGTCCATGCAAGTCCGTTAGTGATACCAATTTGGCTTATAAGATCATTGTCAAAATCAACAATTTTCTTAGGACCAAGATGGGTATTTAATGTTTCTGGTATAAAAATCAATGAACGTTTTTCTTCTACCAATGTACGAGCAGCCTTTGAACAAAGCTTTTTAAGCAGTCGTTCAAGACCGCGAACACCTGCTTCACGAGTGTAATTTAAAGCAAGCTCCTTAAGAACATCATCTGAAAATTCAATGCCTTTACCTAAAAGCCCTGTATCTTCCAACGCTCTTTGAACTAAATGTTTTTTGGCAATATTTACTTTTTCTTCAAGGGTGTAACTCGAAAGATGAATGATTTCCATACGATCTCGAAGTGGTTCTGAAATAGTGCTGATATCATTTGCGGTTGCTATAAAAATAACTTTTGAAAGATCAAAGGGTATACCGAGGTAATTGTCATAGAATGTTTTGTTTTGTTGCGGATCAAGAACTTCAAGCATTGCTGCTGAAGGATCCCCTCTAAAATCTGAACCAATTTTGTCGAGTTCATCAATGATAAGTACAGGATTTTTGCTACCAGCTTTTTTAATTGCTTGTATAAATCTTCCTGGCATTGAACCAACGTATGTTCTTCTATGACCACGGATCTCAGCCTCGTCTTTTACGCCACCTAAAGAAATACGATGGTATGATCGCCCCAAACTACGAGCAATCGATTTACCAAGCGAAGTTTTACCTACTCCAGGAGGACCTGCAAAGCAAAGTATTGGTGCATACCCATCGTTTTTTAAATTCCGTACAGAAATATAATCAAGAATTCGTTCTTTGATTTCTTTAAGACCAAAATGATCTTCATCAAGAATTTTTCTTGCATGGGTAATATCAAGATTATCAACTGTTTCATGATTCCATGGAAGTGACATAACGGTTTCTAGATAGTTTCTAGTAACTGTTGCCTCAACTGAATCTGGTGATGTTTTTTCTAAACGATTAAGTTGGCGAGTTATCTCCACATGCGCCTCTTCTGGAATATCAAGCAAGCTCAATTTATTGCGTAAGCTTTCTATTTCCTCTGCATCATCCTCACCAAGTTCTTGCTTTATTGCCTTGAGTTGCTCCCGTAAATAAAACTCTTTTTGTGCTTTATTCATAGAATCGCGAGCTTTATTTCTGATTCTTTCTTGTGTTTCTGCAACTTCAACTTCTTTATTCAGGTGAAGATAAATACCTTCTAAAAATTCTGCTTGTGTTGGTGCTTCAAGAAGTGATTGTGCATCTTCTACAGAAAGGCTCAAATGAGAAAGTATAAAGTCTGCAATTTTGTTTGGGTCATACATTTTTGAAAGAATGATATGAAAATCTGGACTGAATGAATGACTAGATGAACTGATTTTTTCCGCTTGTTCTTTTATGAGCTTTACATGCTGTGTGATTTCATTTTGATCTTCATTTTCTATTGGTGGTATCTCTTCAGCCACCACCGATAGTACATTTTCTTCGGTTAATATGCTTTTAACGCGCGCTTTCGCAATGCCCTGCACTAAGATTTTTACTCCCCCCTCAGGAATTTTTATCATGCGCATAATAGAAGAAATGGTTCCAACCTCATACAAGTCTTTTGTTCCAATCGCGCCTTGATAATCTTCGATTTTCTTTTTTGCTGCCAATAAAAGAATCCGTTTTGATCCATCAAGACTTTGATTGATTCCCTCAATGATGCGCTCATCAAGGACCAAAAGAGGCACAATCATATGTGGAAATACGACTACATCCACAGTTGGTATGATTGGGAGTATCTCTTGTATGTTTTTTTCTATGTCTTTATTCATCGCCCTCATTAACGTTCCCCCTCTGTTTTATTAGGCTATCGACTTAGACCATTGTAGAGAATTTGATTTTTGAAAAACAATATTTCCATGTAAAATAGACAGTATCGTACTGCTCCAATGCAGCTATCGAAAAGGTTATATCAATTATTTTTTACAAAGACGGCCATCTATGCACACATTACAGCTTAAAGGTATCGAAAAAACGTTTACCCAGACAACAATATCAATCCCTCTGCTTAAAAATTGCACTGCTGTTTTTGAGCAAGGAAACACCTATGGGCTCATCGGGGCATCCGGCATAGGAAAATCAACATTAATGCATATACTTGCCGGAATTGATACACCAACTAAAGGGTTGGTGCTGTTTGATACTACAAATATTCATGAATTTTCAAATAAACAAAGAACACAATATATAGGGTTTGTTACACAGTCTCCTCATATGATTAAAGAACTAACGGTCTATGAAAATTGTGAAATTGCAGGCAAAATTGCAGGAATTTCTACAATTGTTATCAAAGAGCGGCTCGATGAGCTTTTTACCTTGCTTAATCTTAGCCATACGTATCACTGGAATATTGGACAACTTTCGGGCGGACAATTACAGCGAATTGCTATTATACGATCACTTGTAACACGCCCTGCATTTTTACTTGCAGATGAGCCAACGGGAAGTCTTGATGAAATAACAGGTAAAGAACTCTTGTCAGTACTTCTTACCTGTCAAAAAAAATGGGGGATGGGTCTTATTATATCTTCTCACAATAAGTATATTACAGACCAACTCCAAGTAGTTTTTACACTACAAAATGGTATTCTAGTTCACGCTTTATGAAATTTATAAAATAAAAGGCCACGTCATGTTCAAAACATTATCAAGAAAATCTATCCTCCATAAAACCTTTCAGGTTGGTGGAAATACTTTAGTAAGTAGACTTTTAGGGCTTACACGAGAAATTTTACAAATGCGTTTTTTAGGAATTGGTATTGCAAATGATGCTTTTAATACTGCATTTATGATTCCCAATTCGCTCAGAAAAATGTTTGCAGAAGGCGCACTTACAGCAGCATTTGTACCTACTTTTGTAAATGTTTATAAAAAAGATGGCACCAAAGAAGCAAATGGGCTTATGACCCTTTCTTTACTGGCTTTTGAAAGCCTTGTACTTATTATTTGCGCTCTTATTATGTGGAAAACAGAAGCAACATTACGATTATTTGCACCAGGTTTTTCTACTGAACAAATTGCTACAGCAGTACCATGCCTTAAAATTTTAATGCCTTTCATATTTTTTATATCAACAAGCTCACTTTTAACTGGCGCACTTCAATCTGCACATCACTTTTTTGTACCATCATTTGCCCCTGTACTTCTGAATGTTTTTTATATTGGGGGCATTCTTATTTGTTTAGCAAAAGGCTACACGATTGAATATTTATCCTGGGCTATTATGACCGGTGGGTTTATTCAATTTTTACTCCACGTCTGGATGTATATAAAGCTTGGTTTTAGCGTTGCAATGCCATCGCAAGAATCATATAAATCATTTCTTCGCATACTTGCTAAATTTTTACCCTGCTTTTTTAGTATGAGTGTTATGGAAATTAACCTTATTATTGATAACGTTTTTGCATCGTATGGAAGTGTTGGGACCGTAACATTAATTAAGTATACATCACGCCTTATGGGCATACCCCTCGGTGTTTTTTCTACTGCATTTTCTACCATACTACTTCCCCATTTTTCTCGTGTTGCTATGTATGCACCACGTCGCTTAAGCTTTTATATTCTTGAAGCTTCAAAATTTATTTTATGGGTAACTGCACCAGCAACACTTATTATGTGCTACCTAGCAGATGATATCTTTTTAACATTATTTGCTTCATCTTCTAGTAAATTTCCACTTGAGATTGTACCCGTTGCTGGATGGATGCTTATAGGGTATTTAATTGGTCTTTTCTGGATATCGGTCAATAAAATTTTACTCACACTTTTCTATTCTTTTCATGACACCCGCAGGCCAATGTACACAGCAATTATTGCAACAATACTCAATTATGGATTTAACTTTGTTTTCTTTAGCTGGTGGGGCGGACTTGGAATTCCATTTGCAACAACACTTTCTGGTATTGTACAAATGCTTATATCGCTCTATTTACTTAATAAATATCACAACTTCACGTTATACATTGGAAAATTTTTACGTTTTGCAATGCGCTATTTACTACAAATGTTTGTAATCGCAATTCCTGCATTTGGACTTTATAAACTAGTACGCCACAGTGTTGAAACATTCTGCACTTCACAATGGTTACAGTTCTTTATGATGAAAAGTTTTGGCTATTGGGTCTGGGCAGTGCCAGTCATCTTGATCTATTTTTATGGACTCTATACAACAAAAAAATTCTTTAAAGTGAAACTTTATTTTTTAAACTAAATAGATGTTCGAATATAGATAAAAGGGTGTCTTATTCAAACACACTTTTTTATACTTTAGGAACTATAAGAATCTAAATCTGTTATAAATTGCAATGACTTAATTTCTTTTCTTTGTTCAAAAATTATATGAGCTTGCTCATCAATTTTTTTCTGCTGTTCACTGATTTTCTTATTTGCTGCAATCAACAACTCTAATGTGTCGTCTATAACAGCAATGTCACGAATAGTTGTTGCGACAACATATTCATGCATATTTTTCATATTCTGCGGAATTTTTTTCAAATATTCATCTGAAAAAACAAACTTTGCATTTTTTTCATGCTCAGCCTTACGAGCAGCAATGACTTGAGGAATAAATGTTGATTTTCTATAACATGGATTTACATCAGAAACAGAAATCTTTTTTTCTTGAGCGCTTTCCACTTTACGACGTTTTGGCCGCGATGAAGCTGTAATTAATACTGGAAAAAAGGCAAAAAAGATAGCTAATAATTTTTTTAAAGACATAATTACCCCTAATAAAAAAGGCACCTTATTCAAGTGCCTCTTTGGTTTCTAAAAAAATTTGGTTGCGGGGGCCGGATTCGAACCAGCGACCTTTGGGTTATGAGCCCAACGAGCTACCAGGCTGCTCTACCCCGCGATCTATTTTATTTCAAAATTAACTAACATCAGCTTAGCATCGATATTCTACTTGTCAATCAAGATCTAAAGAATCTTTTACTAATGATAAAATCGAATGACTCTAAAATTACTTAGAAAGCCAATTTTTAAGACTATCAGCAACAAATCGAATCCCAGATCCATTATCCTTATTTTGGTCAATAACAGTCTTAAGCATATCCGTGTGCGTATCTGCCTTACCATGGAGCCCATCTACTTTTTTATCAAGAGTTGCGACTTGCCCCTTAAGGCCTTGAATCTCTCGCTTAAGATTTTTATACCCCTTAAGAAACATTCTACCCAGTTTATCAAACCCTGCTTTTTGGTCGTCACTTAATTTTTTTATTTGTGCTGAAAGAAACCCATTGCGACTTGCTATAATTGCACCTAAAACAACTCCTGCCGCAACTTTGCCTGATTTTGTCATAAAACCATCATCTTCACCTGAAAAGAGATACGCCGCTGCCCCACCAGCAATTCCGCCACCAATAAAACTTACTGGGTTTTCTTTTACTTTATTACTAACAGCTTGTGCAGCTATTCTGCCATAACCTAACCCTGTTGTACCATACGATAAAGTAGATTGCCCGATCTTTTTTGCACGCTCTTTAAGAACACCGCTTTTATATAATTCATGCATTGTTTTTGCTGAAGAACCACCTTTTACTGCAAGCGCAACACCAAGTAAAGCTCCTGCTCCAACATTAAAAGCTCTATCTTTAAACTTTGTTTCTGGATCTGTATAAACAAGCCCAACAAATGCACCTGTTGTGCCACCAATAACTCCTTTTGCAATGGTCATTGGATGTTTTTGAACTTTAATTGCTGCAGCTTTTACTGTTGTATGGCCATAATTAAGACCAATTTTACCAAGCTCTTGCGCTACTTTTTTCCATGAACCTGCAGATACCCTATAAGGTTGAAAAAATAAACAACTGATTAAAGCTACTAATTTTATATATTTCATGTTCTCTTTCTTTCAAAATATTGATCAACTGAACGATACATTAACGCCTCTTGAATATGTGCTGGTCGTATAATTTCTGATCCTTCAAGATCCGCAATGGTACGCGCAACCTTAAGAACTTTATGATAGCCACGCATACTCAAATGTAATTTTTCAAATACTTTTTTCATCAGCACTTCACCCTCTTGGGTAAGTTCACAAGTTGTTTCTACCTGATCTGCACTCATGGTTGCATTTCTTTGACCAGGTGCACCAAAACGATCTTCTTGAATGTCCACTGCTTTTTGAACTTTTTCTCGTATATCAGCTGAAGTTTGACTTATATGTTGTTTGTCTTTAATTGTTTCGTAATCAACACTAGGCACATAAATCTGAAGATCTATACGGTCAAGCAAAGGGCCAGAAAGTTTTTCTAAATATTTATTAATTTTTTCTTGCGTACACACACAGTCTTTCTTTTTATCCCCATAATACCCACAAGGACATGGATTGAGTGCTGCAACAAGCAAAAATGACGCAGGGAAATTTATAGAATGTTGTGCACGTGAAATAGTTACTTCTTTATTTTCAAGCGGCTGACGCAAAACTTCCAGCGTATCACGCTTAAATTCGGTAAGTTCATCTAAAAATAAAAGTCCATTATGAGCAAGACTAATTTCGCCTGGCTGAGGGAACGATCCCCCGCCAACAAGACCTGCTTGTGAAATAGTGTGATGGGGTGATCTAAAGGGGCGCTGCCCAAGAAGTGTATTTTCTTCTAACTTTCCACTAATTGAATAAATTTTGCTCGATTCCAAGACTTCTTCAAAAGTCATCTTTGGCATAATTGTTGCAAGCCGTTTTGCAAGCATTGTTTTTCCAGAGCCAGGAGGGCCTACAAAAAGAATATTATGATTACCCGCAGCGGCTATTGTAAGTGCACGCTTTGCAATTTCTTGACCTTTAACTTGTGAAAAGTCAAAAGGATATACTTGTGATTTTTCTGAATAATTATAAGGTGCTTCTGGTTCAATAACCCGTTCTTTACGCAAAAAAGCTATAAGGTCAACGAGATGTCTTACACCATACACAGAAATACCACTGATAAGTGCTGCCTCTGGGGCATTATGCTTTGGTAAAATAATTTGAGTTTTTTGTAAATTTTTAGCATCAAACGCTATAGCTAGAGCACCTTTAATAGGCTTGATAGAACCATCCAAAGACAGTTCGCCCATAAACAAAGTAGTTGCTAAAAAATCTGGGGTTATATGAATAAGACCTGCCGCTTGTAGAATGCCAATAGCTATGGGCAAATCAAAAAGCGTGCCTTCTTTTTTAAGATCAGCAGGTGCCAAATTAACGGTTATTTTTCTTTCAGGAAGCTTAATACCACAATTTTTTAAAGCAGTTTGAATACGCTGACGACTTTCTTTTATAGCAGTGTCTGGAAGACCTACAATAAAAAAGTTCATAATGCCATAAGAAAGGTCAACCTCTACATCTACCAAATGAGCATTTACACCAATGGTTGTTGCCGAAAATATTTTTGTATTCATAATCCGTCCCTAAATAACCCCCTAAAAGACTATGTATAGCATCTATCAAGCTATTTGTGAATTTAAAAAATATCTCAATTTAAAATTAAGCTTGAATATGAGAATGAATGTTAAATATTTCTCATTGTAGCATTAAAAAAAGCATAAACTACAATGCCCAAACAAACAGAATATTCACAAAAAAAGCCATTCCTCTTAATGATATTTGACTTTTTAAGCCTGTATTAATAAACTTCAATCTGAAAACTTTTTAAAAATTATTATATAAAGATTCAATATGAAAAAATTAAGCTTATTATTTTTAATAATTGGAATAAGCAAAGCAGGATCGCTTAATAACATAAAGTTATATTTCGATCAAATGGATACTTCCAATAAAATGGACGATCTCGATAGAAAAAAAAATGAAATTATTGCCGCTAGTAATTTAAATAGGGAATCCATAGCCCAGATTCGCAACGATGCTCAGGAACTAGAAATGATCATCAACGAATTTGATAGGGGATATAGAGAGGAACTTAATGAAAAAAAGCGTGCTAAAATGAGAGAGCTTCGACTAAGAGCACGGAATGAATTTTCAATAATGGCACGAACTGTCATAGAGAAATCATGGAATTTTTTAGAATATGAAAGAGATTATATAAACTGCCTACAATTAGAACTTTTCGAATTAATAAAAGAATCTCTCTATGTTAAAACAGAAATTGTACCTCTTGCTTCTACTGCTGAACAAAAAATGGAACTATCAGTTGTTATAGCTAATAACGATGTACGTGTTTTAAGACAAAAAGCAGAAATTCAAGAGCGTAAAAATTCCCTTAATGAAGCGGAAGTTATGGTTAGGGTAAATAAAGCAAATGAGCCTGGATTTGGGGCTTAATTATTTTTGCTCTCTTGTTTCTCTTTCAAGTGAAAAAGCAAGAATTGTTCTTACTGCAACAAGAGCCACAAGAATAATGAGCGCTTCATAATCACGTGCAAAAACAGTGTAAATAACATCACTTGCAACCATAAATTCAAGGCCGAGCAAAATATATTGCGCAAGTAAAACGCGGGCCTTTCTGTAGTCATCGGTTTGCGAATCGATTGCTGTAAAATAGGCAGGTGCGAGCATCAATCCTGCACGGAAAACACCTACAAGAACAATGGTCACACCAATAAGAGAGATGACAACTTCAAAAAATGAAAATATATAACGAAATAAAATAAACATACTCATCCTTTTTTTAAAAAATTTAATTATTCAAAGTCTTTATATAGCAAACTGGGCTGCACATCGCTATTGTTTTGATACTTTGAGCTTTTATAAAGATTATATTCACCTTCAATAGTGTGATAAAAAATTTGGCAAATTTCTACACCTGCATAAATACGAATTGGTTGAATACAATACATTTCAAGCGTCCAAAAACCTGCAAACCCAACATCTCCAAACCCAGCCGTTACATGAATGAAAAGTCCAAGACGCCCAATCGATGATCGCCCTTCCAGCATTGGCACACAATTTAAAGTTTTTGTGTATTCAACAGTACGACCTAAATATAATGTATGCTGTTTAAGCACTAAGCCTTCTTCGGGAATAATTATACGAGATGTAGGATTAGGTTTTTTCATATCAAGGACTGACTCTTCATATACCAATAACTCATTATGAAGAGATAAATTATAACTATTAGGTCCAATTTTTTTTTCATCAAATGGTGTAATTATAATGTCGTTATTAAGTCTTTTTTGTATTTCTCTGCCTGAAAGAATCATCACTCACCTCACTACTGATCTAAAATAAAAAACAACTTTTACTATAATGCATCAATCGAAAATTAAAATCTCCCAATCTTCTTATTAATAAAAAGCATGGATAATCTATTGCCAATATTTGCTATTTCTATAGATTACTTATTGTTAAATAGTAAATACGATAAGGGAGAATTACTATGTCAACAGGAAAAGTATTTGATAAAGAAAATATAGAACTCATCAAAGAAAAAAGTTTGTTGTTTCAGGCTCTTGTTAGTGAAGTATCACATGTTGTTGTAGGACAACAAGAAGCAGTTACCTTTATTCAATTAGCTATTCTTTCAAATGGGCATGTGCTTCTTGAAGGCGTTCCTGGTGTTGCAAAAACAACTATTATTAAAGCTGTTAACAAAGCTCTCGGATTATCATTTTCTCGTATTCAATTTACACCAGATCTACTACCTGCAGATGTTATTGGAACATTAATTTACAATCCAAAAACGCAAGAATTCTCCACAAAAAAAGGTCCTATTTTTGCAAACTTAGTACTTGCTGATGAGATAAATCGCGCTCCTGCAAAAGTACAATCAGCTCTTCTTGAAGCAATGCAAGAACACCAAGTAACTATTGGGTCAGAAACATTTCCTATTGCCGCACCATTCTTAGTATGTGCAACACAAAATCCCCTTGAACAAGAAGGTACCTATCGGCTTCCAGAAGCGCAAATTGATCGTTTTATGTTTAAAGTGATTGTAAAATATCCAGAAAAAAAACAAGAGCGAGAAATTTTAGAAAGAAACCTTTCATGCGATACCATTACCCAAATACTTTCTAAAGATGATATTTTTAATGCACAAAAATTTGTTGATTCTATTTATGTAGATGAAAAAATTAAGGATTACATTATTGATATTGTGTTTGCGACACGAGATCCTAAAGCATATGGACTTAAAGATGTTGCAACCTATATACAATGTGGCGCATCACCACGGGCAACACTTGCACTTCATCAAGCAGCAAAAGCATATGCATTTTTAAAAGGAAGACATTTTGTAACACCTGATGATGTTAAATTTATTGCTCCAGCGGTGCTGCGTCATAGAATTGTAGTATCTTATGATGCTGAAGCAGAAAGTATTACAACAGATACTCTTATTTATAAAATCTTGTCTTCTTTGCCAACGCCATAAAGAGAGAATTATTTAACTGTATATTCACGCTTGACATTGGCGAGACTACCCAGGTATTGTGTTTTTCACATGCATAATGAAAAGGATTTTTTGGTATGAGACATCCACTGTGGATCGTAAATAGTTCGCTCTTGGCTCTTTTACTTATAGGCTTGGGTTTTGTGTTCTTTACACGCCAAGAACTTCCTAAAAGAAAATTGGCATCTAAAAAATCTCAAGATGTTGCGCCAGTAAAAAAAGTTGAAGCAATCTCACTATCAAAAATTTATGAAAACGACCTTTTCGATACTATAAAACAACCACTGCCAGAACTACACCAACCAGAACACCTCCAAGATATTCCTCAA
>CAIQNR010000042.1 GCA_903873255.1 uncultured bacterium
AAACATCCTAAAAAAGATGGTAGGTAAAGATCAATAAGAAGCTGTTTTAATAAAAAAAGAGGAGCATAGTTATTTATTCTATACTCCTCTTTGTAAGTTGATTACCTATTTATTGAGCAGGTTTTGGGCTTATCAGAGTTGATTTGGCAGGTATGAATACTCTCATTACCCTGTCCAAATTTGGTCCCCCTTCCATCTCAGCTGGTGTGGTAGTCATTCCTGTTGTTGGAGTTGATTGAAAATCTTTAGCTATATAACGTTTAGCTATATTTTTTCCCACTTCCATCTCAGCTAGTGTGGTAGTCATTGGGAGCATTGGGTCTACTGGAGTTGGTGGTGTGGTAGGTATTCCTGTAGTAGGAGTTGATTGTAAATCTTGAGCAGATGGAGTAGAAGGTATTGGTGGCATCGTGTCCAACGGCATTCGTCGTGTAGTAGGAGTTTCTATTCTGCTTGAGCGTGGGCCTTTAATTTCAGTATTTACCTTCGATACCATTTTAGAAACTTGCATTTGAAAGATTGGCTTCTTGGCAGATGTTATAATAAAGCAATTAGAGTCTAAAGGTATTGTTTTATCAGCTAGATAGTTAAGGAGTGGTACGCTAGTTTTGCTCGTTGGATTTATAATTGTTATTGTGCTTCGATCAAAGTTGTTAACATAATTATGATCGCCCTTCAACAATGTCCAAAGATCATCAGTTGTAATGCTATTGTTATGATTTCCGTTATTGTCAACATCATTAAAAATAATAATTGCATCATACATAACAGTATTAATGTTAAACAATTCATTCATATCATTACCACTTGTGTATAGAGGTATATCTTGAATTGTTGGTATGAGGATGTAACTTACCCCTGCTGCGTTTACTGGATTGCCATTATCTCTTACGGCACCACTTGCATAGAAAATCGGCATAACTGGCGTAAGAGTTGATGCGTCTACTGGAGTAGAAGGTATTGGTGGTTTGTCAGGTATGAATAATTGTACTCTCGGGTCCACCGGCATCTTGTCCACCAGTATTTTAGCCCCCCTTGTTGTTGGAGTTGATTGAAAATCTTCAGCTCGAGGTTCCCTTGCCGCCGGAGTTGGTGGTGTGGCAAGTATTCCTGTTGTTGGAGCTGGCCTATCGACGGAATTTGCCCTTACTGGAGTTGTCATTGGGAGCATTGGGTCTACTGGAGTTGGTGGTGTGGTAGGTTTAACTGTTACAACTTTAACTTGATCAAATTGTATTGGATTTTTTACATTTCTATTCATAATTCTTTCAGCGCCAGTAAGCATTATAGTTAGATTGTTAAAATTAGAGTAATTTAAGGTAATGGGTTGTGTAAGGGTATTTGTTGAGCCACATCCAATTACATTCTTTCCTGATATATCTCTTGCCATGAGGTAGTAGGTAGGTTTAAAGCCTGTCCAGTTTAAAATAATTTCAAGAGAGCCTGTGTTATTATCAATAGTGGTTGTTTTAAGATTCAGATAGCCAATAATTCCTTTAGGTGTATATCTAAAACTCGTAATTAGAGTATTTATTGATTGAGAAACTCCAGAAACTCCAGGAAATCCAGGCATAAGTAGTTTGAATGCAGCAATGGTATTATTTACTTGATCGGTAAAATCTTTCATTTGTTTTGTATCGCCGTTTTTAGCTTGCATTGCTCCACAGGGAGTATATGTTATCAGCGAGCTTAGAAGTAGCGCAAACGTTACATATTTTTTCATCGTCATCTCGATCTCCTTAATTTTATGCATTAAATAACTTTAATTTTAATTGTAATTTGTTTTTTGAATTAAAAGCAAGTATTAGAGCATATTAATTTTTAGGGCTCGAGACTGATTTAGCTTAAATAATAAGGGCGTTATTTTAAGATTTTTTGTGAGGTTTCTTTTGCGCGAACTCTAAGAACACCTTGTTTGAATAATCCCATAAATTCAATTGTTTCTGGTTTAAAATTTTTTCTTTGTTCAATAGGGTTACTAAAAAATATTAAGGCTATAAAAGATGTTGAAATATGAACCGGTTTATCAATGGACATTTCTTTTCTGAGTTTATCTACAAATGCTTGTGTTTTTTCATCATGGGGGTGGGTGTCGTAGATGATGGCAAGGGCAACGGGAGCGCCTTCTATTTTTATATACTCAAGAGCTGGATCTAATTTTTTTGAGCAAGAGAGAATGGGTGTTGCTATAAGAATAAGAGTGAGGAGTTGTTTTTTCATGAGGAATACCTTTATTGAATATGATTGTAATTTAGAGGTTATTATAAAGAGATAAGTGTTTTTTATCAAAATAATTGGTTTTTTATAAAACTTATTTCTTATATAACAATCTGATCCAATCCAGACCTTGGCTCAAATTCAGACACCTCACAGCCGCTCTTTTTGAGCCAAGGTCTGGATTATTTAATGGGTCGGTCAGGGCCCCTTAAAGTCAGTGCGACAGTGCTGAAAGACTTTAAAAAATAAAGAATAATCGGATTGTTAGTTAAAAAAGTAAAAATATAAGAAAATTTTCATTGAACTTTATATTTTATAAAAATAGATCTAAACTTTAATCTGTATCAAAAAATGCTCTTAGAATAAGGGTTTTACCATGCTAGCTACAAATAAAAAAAATCTTGGCCACGTTCTTCGTATCAGCGGAACAATTATCGATGCTCAATTTTCTCAGGAATCAACACCACATATTTTCAACAGGCTTATTATTGAAATCCCTGAAGAAAAAAATAGTGCCAATATCCGTAAAGTTTCTGTAGAAGTTGCTCAACAATTGGGCGATGGAATTGTCAGATGTATAGCACTTGAAGATATTTCTAATATAAGCCGCGGTTTAATGGTAGAAGATACCGGTGCTCCTATAATGGTGCCAGTAGGCGTTACTGTTTTAGGGCGAGTTTTTGATGTTCTTGGTAATACCATTGATAAAAAGGAACCTCTTTCTGCAGATCAAAAATTATGGCCAATTCATCGCGAAGCTCCTTCTTTGATTGAGCAAAACATTCAAAATGAAATTCAAGAAACAGGTATAAAAGTTATCGATTTATTGTGCCCTTACCTTAAAGGTTCAAAAATTGGACTTTTTGGTGGTGCCGGTGTTGGTAAAACTATTTTAGTTATGGAATTGATCCGTAATATTGCTATAGAGCATGGTGGTTTTTCGGTATTTACTGGTGTTGGTGAGCGGACTCGGGAGGGGAATGATCTTCTTCTTGAAATGCAAGCATCAGGGGTTCTTGATAAAACAGCACTTGTTTTTGGTCAAATGGGTGAAATGCCTGGAGCTCGCCTACGTGTTGCGCTTACAGGGTTAACAATGGCGGAACATTTTAGAGATAAAGATAAAAAAGATGTTCTTCTGTTTGTGGATAATATTTTTAGATTTGTACAAGCAGGTTCAGAAGTTTCTGCGCTTCTTGGTAGAATGCCATCTGCAGTTGGATACCAACCAACCCTTGCAACAGAAATGGGTATGTTCCAAGAGCGTATTGCCAACACAGTTAATGGTTCGATCACTTCTATTCAAGCGGTTTATGTTCCTGCCGATGATATTACCGATCCCGCTCCAGCAACAACGTTTATGCATTTGGATGCTAATACAGTGCTTTCTCGTAAACTTGCAGAACTTGGTATTTATCCTGCAATTGACCCACTTGAGTCTAACTCAAAGGGTTTAAATCCCCATATTCTTGGTCAACGTCATTATACGGTTGCTCGTAAGGTGCAGCATGTTTTGCAGCGTTATAAAGAGCTACAAGATATTATAGCTATTCTTGGGGTTGATGAACTTTCTGATGAAGATAAAACCATTGTACGACGTGCTCAAAAAATTCAAAAATTCTTAACACAACCGCTTTTTGTTGCAGAAAATTTTAGTAATATACCAGGAACATTTGTCCCAAAAGAAACAACTATTACCGATTTTGAACGTTTAGTTAATGGTGAATGTGATGAATGGCCAGAACAAGCATTTTATATGGTTGGTACATTAGATGATGCGCGTGCAAAGGCTGACATGTTAGAAGCTCATTATAAAAAGCGATCAACATGAAGTTACATATCTTAGCTCCTGATAAAAAAATTACACATGAAATTGTGTGGATAGAGGCGGAAACACCAACGGGTAATTATGTTATTCAGCCGGGACATGTTGCAACAACGCTTATTGTTTTAGAACATCATCCAATTACTTTTTGTCTTAAAAATGGAAAACAAGAAGTAATTTATCCATCCCATAAAAGTATTATGCAAGTAACTCCTTTGGAAACATCTCTTTTACTAAGTGAATAATTATGATAAAAAAACAACTGGGTACTATTACACAAGGTTCACTCTCTGAAGGTCTTACCATGCATATTGACCCCATGGTTTCTCTTGAAACTATTAAGACTGGTAAGTTTGTATCGGTAGTTGGAGTAAAGCACACTTTTTTTTCTTTGATTACCGATCTTGCACTTCAAGTAACCAATCCGGATGTTCTTCTCTATCCTCCAAAAGAAAATGATAGTCTTCTTTCTAAAAAACTTGCTCATAAAAGTATGTATGCAACGGCACAGTTACGTCCTATGGTTACGCTTGATGATCAGCATACTGTTGCACCAGTTAAAACAGTGCCTCCCCATTTTGCAAAGGTATATGAGGCTTCTGCACAAGATGTAGCTCGCATTTTTGGTAATGAAGATGATGTCTCAAAAAAATATTTCAATATTGGGTCACCACTTGATATGGATACTCCTGTTTGCATTGATCTTGAAAAGCTTGCAGAACGTAATACAGGTATCTTTGGTAAAACGGGAACCGGTAAAACATTTTTAACTCGGTTAGTTCTTGCGGGGCTTATCAAAAATAACAAAGCGGTTTGTATTATTTTTGATATGCATAGTGAGTATGGTCTTCAAGCACGTAAAGAGGGTCCTGGTAATACGTTTGTAAAGGGGCTTAAAACATTATTTCCACATCGCGTTGCAATATTTTCTCTTGATCCTGTTTCTACGCGCAAACGTGGTGGGTCTGCTGATGTAGAAATTGTATTGAGCTATCAAGATGTAAAAGTAGAAGACATTATTTCGCTCCAACAAGAGCTCAATTTGCATAGTACGGCGCTTGAAGCTGCCTATCTTATTCATGCACGCTATAAGCATGATTGGTTACAAGTATTGCTTGATCAAACTGATATAAAAGAGTTTGCAAATTCACTCGGTGCTCATCCAGAATCGATAGCAGCGCTTTATAGAAAATTAAAACGTATTGAACGGCTACCTTTTTTTAAGCGACGTCCTGCAGGAGGGCCAAAGCAGCATGATTCAGTTATTGATCAGATGATGGAATTTACTGCAAAAGATATCAGTATTTGTGTGGAGTTTGGTAATCATACATCGTCATTCTGTTATTTACTCGTTTCTAATATCATTACCCGTCGCATTCATAGCGAATATATAGAAAAAACAGAACAGTTTTTAGGTTCGCAAAAAACATCAGATGAACCAACAAAATTGATGATTTGTATAGAAGAGGCGCATAAATTTTTAAATCCATCAGCGGCTGCCCAAACTATTTTTGGTACCATTGCGCGAGAAATGAGAAAATATTATGTATCGTTGTTAGTAGTAGATCAGCGCCCATCAGGGATTGATGATGAAGTACTTTCGCAACTTGGAACAAAAATTGTGGCACAGCTTAATGATGAAAAAGATATACAAAGCGTGCTTAATGGCGTTTCTAATGCGTCAACTTTACGTTCTGTACTTGCAACTCTTGATACAAAAAAGCAGGCGCTTATGTTGGGCCATGCAGTAACTATGCCAGTGGTTGTGCAAACGCGTGAATATGGGGAAGATTTTTATCGTGCAATGCAAGAAATAACAGCTGTGCATGTTGATGCATTGATAAAAGAGCTGTTTTAATAGTTATGAAGAATAAATCCGTAAGAAAGGAAATACACAATGTCTTTTTTAAATCCTACGACCGATATTGTTTTTAAAAGATTGTTTGGTAATGCGCAGCATACCAATATTGTTATAAGCTTTTTAAACAGCATTTTAATGCGAGAAGAAGGCAGAAAAATTGTAAGTGTGGTTATTAACAACCCTTATAATCACCAAAGACATAGAGATGATAAACTTTCAATTGTTGATGTTACGTGTACTGATCAATCCGGGGCTCAGTATATTGTAGAAATGCAATCATCATACCAAGAAGATTTTGGTGAAAGAGCGCAATATTATAGCGCTGTTGCTTTATCACATCAACTTAAAAAGGGCGATGAATATGAACGGGTACACCCTGTAATTTTTATTGGGGTATTGAAATTTAAACTTTTTGAAAACCCTGATTATGTAAGTCACCATTTAATTTTAGATCAAAAAACACAGAAGCATATTTTGCGCCATTTAGAGTTTCATTTTATTGAGTTGCCTAAGTTTACTAAAGAAATAGATCAACTTTTGGGTGATGTTGATGCATGGATCTATTTCTTAAAAAATGCGAGTGATTTTAGAACTGTTCCGGTAGAACTTCAACATACAGAGTCGATGAAAGATGCATTTCAGATTGTTACAGAAACAAATTGGACCAGTGAAGAGCTCTATGATTATGAAAGACGGCTTGATCAAGAGCGTCAAGATAGAAGTAGATTGAATTCTGCTAAAAAAGAAGGTCGTGAAGAAGGTAGACAAGAAGGTAGACAAGAGGGCAGGCAAGAGGGCAGGCAAGAGGGCAGGCAAGAAGGGATTTATGAAGCTCTTTGTATGATTGCTTGTAATCTTTTAACTGCAGATGTACTGAGTATCGAAAAAATAGCGCAATTAACAGGTCTTTCGATTGAAGAAATTGAAAAACTTAAGAAATAAGAATCAACCATGAAGAACATAAAAATAAATTTATTAAGCCTTGCATTGGTTAGTACTTCGTTGCAATGTGCTGATAAAGATTTATCACAAAAAATTAAAGCTCGAGTTGGTGTATTGTCTGCACTAACTCAGGACGAAATAGTATGCACCAATGATACAGATAGGCCTGCTTTAATGAGCGTACAATCTTATTTTGGGAATGAATGTGAAAGTACATCAAGGATGATACTTCCTCGATCATCAGATGTTTTGAAGTATACGCAGGCACAAAAGGAATCATATGGATTTACGTTTATTCCTTCTGAAGAAGGAATGCCTCGGATAACTCAAACATGGGAAAATAGGTTGGCTCCTTTAAGAAAATATCTTTTTTTGCAAGAAAACCCTTCTTATTATTCTGGCGAAGAAGAAACATCCTATAGTTTGCGATGTATTAGACATTATATTAGGTCAGGAGATAGAGTACTTATCAATGGTACTAATAAACTACAAGGTGTTGCTATTACCACATTATTGCGGCAAAAAGAGGGGTATCGTTTAGATCCTAATGAACTCTATGTACTTAATTTGCAAGATGATGAAGCGATTATTAGAGTCGAAGAGGTGCATGGATTTATTTATAAAACGCTTGATAGAGAAGGGATTAATGGATTCAAATATGATTTTGATAGCAGTTGGCATAGTATTCCTTTATATCCATCAATAATGCATAAAAAAGGGGTAACGCAAATATATCGTTTAGATGATGAGCATGGTGAACTTAAAGTAAGAACATTTACTTGTGGTTTGGTAGAAGAAAAATAAAAAAAGGAATAATAGGTTAATGAAAAAGATAGATAAAAAATTATATGCAGATGACATTCAAGAACTTTTGGGTATTGAATATTTACCTGCGCTTAAAATAGCAGCATCAGAGCTTGCAGAATGTGATGTAAAAAAAGATCTGGAGTATAAAGCTAATCCACCGCTGAATGATAAGCTAGAAGCACAGTATGGGCCGCTTCTTGATAAGCAGTATGCAATTCCAATGTATGTTAAATGGGTTAACAAAACGGTTGAATATGGCGTATTTGCGGATGTTGATCTTGAGCGTGGCGACATGGTGTGCGAGTACACGGGTGTGCTTTGCCGTGATGATACAGATGATGATGAAAATGCTTATATTTGGGATTATCCAACTATTAGGTATGAACATGTTGAAGGTAAAAAACGCAGGAAAAAAGTTAAATATTGTATTGATGCATTAAAGTCTGGAAACTTTGCTCGTTTTATTAATCATACTGTTAGAAAGCATCAAAATGTTGGTGTGCAAATAGTGCCTCGTAATAATGTATGGCACGTTGTGTATGTAGCAAAAAAGAAGATTAAAAAAGGCCAACAATTATTAACTTATTATGGAACACAGTATTGGCGCGATCGGCAAATAGTGCCACATCCTATTGAACCATAAAAATAAAGGGACACCATAAAAAGTGTCCCTTTATTTTTTAAATAAACTATTTGGAAGTAGTAATTATTCAGATTAAAACCATGAACGGTTTCGGTTGTTATATATATGATTATTAGTGTATTCTTTGAATTGTTTCGTATCCTCTGTAATCGCTGGATGAGTTATGCGATCGATACCACCATTTATTGCTGAAATTGTGCATGCAAGTCCATTTGTTAGATAATATGCTGTCGCTAATTCAGCTGTATATTTTACACCAGAAAGGATTGCTGGAACTGCTGCCGTAAGAAACGAATCTGCAGATGTTTCTTGCCAGGCGCTATCGCAAATTGGTTTTACACCTAAATATAAGGCAGCGCTTAAAGCACCTTTTAAGCTTGTATTAACCATGTCTGATGCGTACATTGTACCAGTATAATTTCTAGTTTTTTGTGTTCCTACAAGTGGAAGGTGGCGTATGCCATCACTTGGCTGGAAAGAAAGATTTTTTAAAACATCAGCCGTTGCTAACGCTGCACCTAGGCGAAGAACTCCCGCAACTATATGTCCAGCAGCTTGAATTTTTGCAGCTTGAACACGAGCCTCTTCATTTATTTCGGCTTGAGTTTTTTGCCGATTAGGATTGCTTGCATTGATCGAAAAGCTAGAAATGAGCAAAGAAGCGAGTAATAATTTTTTCATATGAGGCCCCTAAAAATATAAAAAATATGATTCTTTAATCAATATAAGAGTGCATTTTTATACATAATTATGCAAATTTATCTGTTTAATACTAGCTCTCTGATATTATAAAGCTTATTTTGTTCGGCCATAATATTTATAAGTGTATGCCAAATTAAGTGTATCGGTAAAAAACCATTCCGGTGAGATATTCTTTATACATTACGATGACCATGGCGTTGTAGTGCTGTAAAAAAATTTTCTACATCTGTCAGATTGCATACTTTATTAATAATAGTTTTTGCTGTTAAAGCATTGCCATGTTGGTCTTGAGCTAAAAATGAATCGCTATTTTTTTGTGCAACTAATACAGCAATAAGAGCTTTGGCAGTTTGCTTGTCTTCATAGCTTGCATTACGATTTTCAGTTATAGCATTGATCATCTCAAGTAAAATATTTCCTTGAAAAGACATCATTTGTTTTTGACTGCTTGCTATAGCAAAAGCATTGGTTTCATTGGTTGTGTTATAATTGCCAGCATTAAGGAGTTTACACAGTCTTTTTTGACCATCTTGAGGAAACTTAAATGAGCAGGTTGGTGTAAAATAAGTAAGCCCAGCATCTGCAATGATCTTTTTATTTTCGGCAAGTATTTGTCGATCAAGATCTTGGATAGTTTTTAACAAGTAAGAAGATTCATATGAACTATGATCTAGCTTTGCGTTCCAATAGAGACTGTATAATTCACTTAGTAACTGTTTTTTTTCTTTAAAATTGTGCCCTGTTACTGGAGTATTGATTGTATAGTATGCCTGATTAATACGGTTATTAATCTTCTCTTTATTTTTATTAGGTAGTTGGTCTGCATTAAGTGCAAAGCCGGTAATTAGTAGAGATGTAATGAGCATTTTTTTCATAGATATTCCTTCATTATGAGTTAATTGTTGTGTAAGTGTGCGTGTTTGTAAAAAATTGTAAAGATTAATGAGAGCTGCTTAAATTTAAAAAAAGTTGTTTTATAGAGGACGAAAAGTTGTTTTTATCTTTTCTTAATAATTCTTGTTAAGAAAAGATAGATGGCTAAATTCATTCTTAATGAATTTCTTTAAGTAAACTTTTTAAGTTTAGGGATATAAAAAATCGGTGTGGGAAATTGATTACACAGCGGTTAGCAGCGGAAAAATATAAAGCCTTTATTCCACGTCCATTGCCACCTCAGTAATCTCTTGCTATGGAAAAATTATATTTCAAAAAATATGAATCAAGGTGGTGTTTTTTTTAAATGCGCATACAATACGACCGTAATTATTTTATGAATAAATTACATTTTTAGGAGAGTTTATGAAATATGCAAATTATTTGGTTATTGGAATGATCTATAGTTCTACATTACTTAATGGGTCTACTCGAGAACCATTAAGTATGGATAAGATTAATTTTATGATTGTTCGCAAAGAATCTGAGTTAATGAAGGGTCTTTTACAACATGATCCTACTTTACTGGTTCGTTCCTATATGTCTCTTGCAAAATCAGGTACCTATCAATTTGCACAAGAATTATTTCAGCATACTAAACCTCCAAAAATTCCTCTTATAAAACAAAAAGATATTGCAAAACGGTTGATACTTACAGGAAATTATAATCTTTTAAATTTATTCACACATGCTGAAATAGTAACTGAAAAAAGTATAGATAAAGAGGTGGTTGATTATGCTTATGAGCGATTGACCCCAAGATCTGGAGGTGCAAGAGTTTATGATCACATTAAGAATTTGTATGACGTACATATAAAAATTTTAAAAAAGAAGCGATTCGAAGATGAAGCACAACAAGAAAAAGATGATTCTAGTAAAATAAAACGAACTAAAAGGGATTTTTGTTCTGTATGTTATGACAATGAAACATCTATAAAAAAGATTAAAACAATTTGTTCAAATAATCATGGTTTGCATCGAAAGTGTTTGTCTCAATTATTAGAAAGTGGATTAGGAGATTGCCCTGTATGTAAAGAAACATTAAAACTTTCTGAGCGTGAAAATGCAAAGCTTGAAGCAGGTAACGAAAAAAGACGAAGAGAACAGGTTGAAGAAGAAGAAAGAGCGATTTTTGAACAACTTTCTCCTGAAGAGTTATTATTTAATACAAATCCACGAATATATGCCCCTGCGCCTTGGGGATATGTAAGTGATGGAACAATTTCTGATGATGGAACAACTTCAGACAGAGATGATGATCTTGATTTTTTATTTTAATTACATAGTAACGATATGAAATTTATAAAAATAATTTTTATAACATCTTTTTTTATTGCTTGTATCACGGGATATTTTATAGTTCAAAAAAATACATTAAGACCAAAATTGCATGTGGAGACATTGTTAGTAGGTGTATGTGATAACTGCCCGCCTTATATGTTTAAAAATGAACATCAATTGGTTGGTTATGATATTGACGTTTTAGCTGAGCTTGGCAAGCGTATGTCAAAAAATATTGCTTTTAAAATTGCTTCGGATGATGATCTGCAACAGTTTCTAAAAGATGGAACGGTGCATATGGTATGCATGCGGCCAAACCATGCCATGATTAATAATAGAATTATACTTTCTGATCAGTACAAAGAACTTAAAATACCGTTTAAAAACACACTTTATGAGCTTGAAGAAGATGGAACCTTAGATGATATTGCGCAGCGCTGGAGTGTTATAAAAAAATAAGCCGACATTCTTAAAAAAACTTGATACATTTTTTACGTAATATTTTTTTTACTATTAAGGAGTAGCGATGAAGAAACTGTTAGCTTTATGTTTATTGTTTGCCAATATAAAGGCGGATAGTTCAAAGCAAGATATTCAATTGAATAAATTTCATTATATGGACTTCTTTTTTCTTGATATTTTAGGCAATCCAAAATGCATTACTCTTCCTATGGATAAAGCGCAAAACGCTTGTAAATATGGCATTTTTTTTGATGGATCATCAGTTCTTGGGTACACGTCAATTAATGAAAGCGACTTGCTTGCACGACCAGATACTCATGCTCTTTTTGTTTTACCATGGGGCATGGAAGAAACAAGTTCTCTTGCTATGATGTGTGATATTTGTACTATCGATGGAAATTTAAGTACGAGCAGTCCCCGTACTATTTTAAAACATGTTGTTAAGGATGCATCAAATCAAGGTTTTTCACCTTATTTTGGTGTGGAAATAGAATTTTATCTTTTGAAAAAAAATGATCAAGGGGGTTACGTTCCAGTTGATGCTTTTGGTTATTGCGAGGCGATGCCAAATTATGTTTTTAAAAATTTTCAAACTTCATTAGTAAATGCTCTCAAAAAGACTGGTATTGATGTAGAAAAAGTGCATCATGAAGTTGCGCATGGGCAATATGAAGTGGTTCTTAAGTATACCGATCCTATTCATGCGGCAGATTCTCTTGTTATGACAAAATATATTATTCAAGCAGCTGCTCAAAGTCAGGGTTTGCTTGCAACATTTATGCCAAAACCTTTTGCACATCAAAATGGAAGTGGCATGCATATGCATGTAAGTTTTTTTGATAAAGAAACAGAAAATAATGCATTCTATAATGAGCATGCAAAAAACAGTCTTTCTGATATAGGACTCCATTTTATTGCAGGTAATTTGAATCGACTCAAACAATGTGAGCTTTTGCTTAATACATCGGTTAATTCATTTAAGCGATTAGTGCCAGGATATGAAGCGCCAGTTTATTTATGTTGGGGAAGTAAAAATAGAAGTGCAGCTCTTAGAATTCCAGACATAACAAAATTTGCTTTGCATGATACTCATGGAGCTCCTATGAGAGTTGAGTTTAGAATTCCTGATGGTTCATGTAATCCGTATTTAGCATTTGCTGCAATTATAGAAGCAGGGTTGCAGGGTATTAAAAATAAAGAAAAAGCTCCGGAACCAATAGAACACAATTTGTATCATTATTCAGAAGATGAAATAGCAGAATTGGGTATTTCTACTATTGCAACATCGCTTGGAGAAGCACTTGATGAATATAAAAATAGTGAATTTGTACAACTATTATTAGGTGGAACTCTCTATAATAAAATACTCGAAATTAAAGAAAAAGAATTAAGTGCATATTCAAAAAATGAGGTTCATAACGCATTTGTTATAACTGATTGGGAAAGAAACTATCATAGTATTCAGAACCAAGAATAAGCTTATTTTAGTTGCCTTGACATTGATATGGAGCGATGTTAGAATCCAAATCAAGTTTTTTTAGATTCAACAATGTCCCTAAACGAACAATGCATTTATGTATTGTTCACCCCCCTAACCCTTCAGCTTAATTCTTAAGTTGAAGGGTTTTTGCTTTTATAACTTGGGGGAATAAATCACCAAATATTTTTTGTCCATTCCATTGGATCAACAGAAATGTTGTTGATGCGCATTTCCCAATGTAAATGGTAGCCATTAGCAAAACCAGTCATGCCCATTTTTCCAACAGGGTTACCTTTTTTAATCTTTTGACCAATTTCAATATCGGGATGGAAAGAATCTAAGTGGAACATTAAAGAAAAGACACCACAGCCATGATCAATAACAACAGTATTTCCACTAAATGCATAACGATCTTTTTCTATTATGATGCCATCTTGAGGTGCCCATACAAGACCTCGCACTTGGCCTAAGAAATCGATTCCTTTATGGATATAGATTCCACGCAGTGATGATGTTCGAACTGTTCCAAATTCAGATATTATTCCTGTTGCATCAAAGGGAATAACAAATGGTCCATGCCATAATTTTTGGTGAGGAGATAAATCAACATAGTTTTTGAGTTTTTCATCAAGAAGTTTTTGTGAAGCTCCTGCAATTTTCTCTTCTTCTATTTTTTTATCACTGACATGTAGTTTTTGGTGTTTAAAGGGAAAGGGTACAACTTGTACTTTGCTTTCTAGTGTTATGACATTGTCTACATTATCAACACAATTAACTTGGAAAAGATATTCGTTGGGAGCTTGTTCGCAGTCAACAGGTATAAATGCCTCATAAATAGTTGAATTTTTTGCTTCAGGAAAACATAAAAAATCTTCAGAAAAGATAGTTACCTTACCTTCTTTAAGAAGTTTGCTTGTTTGAAATTGTACATGCAGTGTTCTGCCTTGAAATGCTTTAATTTCTGATTCTTGATGTGTAAAAGCTGCTTGAAGTGGAATATTATCTACAAAAAAGGTGTAAATTTTTTCGCAAATATTTTTTTGATAGGTTCCATCAACCAATTTTATGCCGAGGGTATGTTTTCCATAGGTAAGGGCGCGTGTGTTGATACTGAAAGGGTGTTCAAATGATTGCTTGCCTATAGAGAAATTATAAATAAGAGGTGTTTCATCAAGAAAAACCGATATTTTGCCTACTTTATATGAATGGCTTCCATGAACAATGCAAGAAATATCACCAGCATAATGATCATCATTTTTGATTCCAGTTAAAATTAATTCTGGAATATTTTTATCGAAGAAGTAATGGTACATATTGAGGCCAGTCCAGCCAAGAATAAATAAAACACTAAGCGTAATAATTGTACGCAATTTAAACATGAAAACTCCTGAACGTGTGTAAAAGACGGATTTAAAAACATATTAGAAAGTGTAACTAAAAAAACAATTGATTCCAAGTCCATTTGTTGTATAGGGTGTGTTTATATAAAAAAGGATCTATGTGAAGATACAAAAGAGTTTTTTGAATAACCGTTATATACTCTGTTTTTTCTTGGCACAGTTACAAGGTACGCCACCACCACCACCACCACTTCCTGGCGCTCTTGCGAGTCAAAGTATCGCTCAACTTCTCAAAATGTTTTCAACATCCTCTCAAAATGTATCACTTGCTTCATTAATGCGAACAACTGCTAGTACTAATCTTTTGAGTACTACAAATACTACAGCTATTTCTCAATCGGTATCTACTACCAATCAGCAAAGTTCTGGGTCTACAGCAACTTCTGGTGGAGGATCGGTTACTGCAGTTCTTAATACTCTTACGGATCCAAACACGCCACTTAATCAGAAAATACAAATGACTTTTGGAAGTCATACTAATGCAGATGGATCAGCAATAAAAATAACACCGAGCAATCAGTATCAAATGTCGCCATCAGCGCAAGCACTTAATAAAAGTTTTGCATCAAATTTTACTGGTTCTAATGATCTACAGTTACCACTGCTTAAATTTACAGATTCTAATGTTACGTCTGCATACAATAATTTTGTTGCTTCATTTAAAGAAAATCCAAGTTTTATTTCTATGTTTAAGAAAATTCATATAACAGCTATGCATCAGTTATATCAATATTTGGTTGGTATTCATGTAACATTAAATTTGATCAATATTAACGATATTAAAACATATATTATTTTAGAAAAACAATTTGGGCTTAATAAAAAAACACTTATTACTGGCCATCTTGTTAATCTTATGCAAGAGCAATTAACTCAAATAATTCAAGGTGTAATGCCTGGTATGCCTGATCAAGTAGCCATTCGTGCAGGAATTTCAGCACTTCAAAATGAGGGTGGCA
>CAIQNR010000043.1 GCA_903873255.1 uncultured bacterium
CGGGGGTGCGAAGGAAGGCAAATGGTGGAAGTTTTGAAAATGTATTGAGAGCTTATGCAGGCTTAAATAAAAAAAAGTTATATTTCAAAAAATTGGAATTATTGAAATATGGGAGCGTTCAGAGTGATCTTATTTCAATAGATATGGGTATTTTGAAATAAGGGACTTATTTTTTTGCTACATTTGCAATAATACCAATCATGCACAGAGAGCAAATGAGTGCGGAGTTTCCATAACTAATAAAAGGAAGCCCTATCCCTTTAGTGGGAAGTAGCCCTGTTGTTACAAAAATATTAATCAGTGCTTGAAGTGTAATAATAAGAGTAAGACCAATAACAGTAAATCGGGCAAAAAGATCGTCAAGTTGAAGTGCAATTTTACAACCAAAATACAAAAACAGGGCATACAATATAAGTATTAAACTTGCGCCAATAAAGCCTGTTTCTTCAGCAATAATAGAAAAAATAAAATCGGTATGCTGCATTGGAAGATAAAAGAATTTTTGTTTCGATTCGCCAATGCCAATACCAAACCATCCTCCAGAACCAATTGCAATTAGTGATTGTATTATCTGAAAGCCTGCACCCTTAGGGTCTTTCCACGGATTTAAAAAAACTAAAATACGTTTAAGTCGGTAAGGAAATGCTAAAATTAATACACCAAATGCGGGGATTGCTGTGCCTAGTGCAATGCCAACGTAGAGTAGAGGTAGCCCAGCGATAAAAATCATAAGCATAGATGTTGTTGCAAGCGTAACAGTAAGTCCAAAATCTGGTTGGCGTAGAAGAACAATGCTGGTGAGCCCTATTAAAATTAAAAAAGGTACAAATGACTTTTTAAAAGTAAAGACAGTGGTTGATTTTTTTTCTAAAAAACGAGCAACAAAAAGAACGAGTGTAATTTTGAGCAGATCACTGGGCTGAAAAGAAAATCCGCCAATGCTGAGCCATCGGCTTGACCCATGAATGGTGCGAGAAATGCCAGGAATAAGGGTGCCAAGGGTAAGGAGCCACGATCCCCAAAAAAAGAGTGGGGTCAGTTGTTTAAGCAGTTTAAGAGGAATTGTATAGCAAAAAAGTGCGCCCAATGTGCCCAGAAAAAGACCAATGATCTGTTTTTTTAAGAAATAGTAAGCTGAACCTTGTTGTTCCAGGGCAAAAACGGAACTGGCAGAATAAATAAAAATAAGCCCAATTATTAAGAGCGTTATCGTTATTCCAATAAGTATTTTTACATAATTTTCGAGTTGGTAGCGTTGTGCAATCATGACTTTATCCTTTTTTTTTAAAGTACGGGGTTTTGAGTGAGTATGGAGAATCTTTGGATAAAATAGCAACAGATTTTGAGCTTAAAATCGATACTGTCCGAAATTTTTCATAGTTGTTGTCAGAATTTCGAACAGTAAAAAATAAAGTGGTGTAAGAGTAAAATTTATTTTGTTATCTGATGTACAAGTTCTTTAAATCTATTACCGCGCTCTTCAAAATTTTTAAAAAGATCATAACTTGTTCCTGCGGGAGAAAAGAGAACAATGTCTCCAGGTTCTGCAATGGAGAGCGCTTGTGCACAAGCTTGTTCTAATGTTGCATGGCTGGTACTTGCAAGTACTTCTTCCATACACCATCTATGAAGTTGTTCTGCTTCTGCACCAAAACAAATAACATGCTTAAGTGTTTTTGGTAATTGTTGAATAAGTGGTTGGCGACTGACTCCTTTGCTCAGTCCACCAAGAAGTAAAATAGTTGGTTTATCTTTGCATTGCTCAAGTGCTTGCAGTGTTGATTCTTGTACCGTTGCTTTAGAATCATTATAAAAATCAATTCCATTAAAGGTACGCACAAATTCCATGCGATGGGCAGGGCGGCTCAGTTCTTTTACAAAAGTGATAAGAGCTTCTGGTTCAAAACCAAGTTGTTCAAGAATAGCAAGGATAATAATGAGGTTCTCTTTGCAGGTAACGTCCGATAATGCTTCCATTATGTAATCATATGCATCACTGCCAACCCAATGTACTTTTTGTTGTTGTACAAAAGGCCAAAATTCATCGGTAAAGGTCATGGGCAAAATTGCATACTGCGCATCGGTTTGATGTGCTAGTAATTGGCCCTTAGCGCGTAGATAGTTTTCCATAGTTATGTGGCGATCAAGGTGATTGGGTGCAATGTTTAAGATGGTTGCAATAGTTGGTGCAAATGATTGTATGTGCTCAAGTTGAAAGCTAGAAACTTCTACAATAAAATAATCATAGAGTTGTTGGTCATGAATAACAGAAAGCATTGGTGTGCCAATATTACCTACTGCTTTTGTTCGTTTACCAAGTTTATTGAGTATTTGTTCAAGGAGATGAGTTGTTGTTGTTTTTCCAACAGAACCAGTTATTGCAATGATAGGTGTTTGTATGCATGCACCAAAAATATCAAGTTCCGACATAAAGAGAGTAGGGTATTTTTCTTTATAGGGTTCTATGTTTATTCCTGGGCTGGGGATAATGACTTCGCATACTTCTAAAAACTGAGGGACATATTCAGCTGGTACAAGTTGCGCGTTATGTTTTTTGATACATTCTTTTTGGGCATCAGTAAGATCTGCAGACTCCATAATGTAGATATTTTTTGCATAGGGAGCTATGCATGCAACTATTGATTGGCCGGTTTTGCCAAGGCCCCAAATACCAATTTTTTTATCTTTAAATAGTGTTTGTAGTGTAGTTATAACATGATTTATAGGCATAGTGTTTCTTTCTAGTTTTTGGTTTTAAGAATAACAGGGAATACTATTTTTTATAGAATTTAGAAACAATTATGTTATTTTGATTAAAAGTTAACTAAAAGGAAATATATATAAACAATCAATGATGTGCGACTTTTAAAAAAAGAAATAGATGATATTAAGAAAGCTTTTTACCAGGAGATCAATTATGGATTTTTGGGTCAAGAGCATGTCCAGAAAAAAGAGGGGGAGATATTGATTTGTACGTGGAAACTCAACTGAAAGATTATGAAAGTGCTTCACGAGCAAAAAGTAATTTTTGGATTTTGATGCAAGATTTATTAGGTGAACAAAAAATTGATATTGTTTTTAATTATCTTGGTAGTACTGAATTGTTAATTTATAAAGTTGCGCGAGAAGAAGGGGTTCGATTGCTATGAATACAAAAGATTATTTGAATGAATACGTTATGACAGCAGATAAGCATGTAGTGGTTCTAGAAAAAGCATTAAAAAAAGTATTACGGTTTGTTCCTTATGATTCGCATAAACTTGAAAATTGTTCAGATGATGATGTGACATCATTAGATAGTATTACGTTGCGCTTTTCTAAATTACAGGATCTTATAGGTTCAAAAATATTTCCAATACTCTTGAATATTTATGGGCAAGATAGTCCAGACCAAACATTTATTGATAAGCTGAATAAGCTTGAAAAGTTAAATTTTTTAGAAAGTGCGCATATTTGGAGAGTTTTAAGAGATTTTAGAAATAATATCGCAGATGAATATTCGCTTTATTCTGAAAAATTATCTGGGAAAATTAATGAAGTTATTAAGGGTTCAATGTTTTTAGTTTCTTATTGGAAAGAATTAAAGCAAAAAATAGAAAAAATTGAGGTACAATAAGGTTAAGCTTATTTACTTAGAAAAAGCCTGCCTAGAAGCCCATTTCTATCTTTTCATTGAGAAAAAGACAAGAACGAGTATACTCGAGTCCAGTAAGTTATTAGAGGTTAAAAAGCCTATTTTTACGAAATAAGGACAGTATTATGGTGCAAAAAATAGTTACCGAGCAAGGCGAGGCTACCGTGAGTTATAAAGATACATTAAATCTTCCAAAGACCGATTTTCCTATTCGTGCACAAGCTGCAGTTGATGATGCACGTATGCTTGAACGTTGGAAGAGCGATGATCTTTATGCGGCAGCTTTTACGCATAATATAGGTAATGAAAAGTTTGTACTCCATGATGGCCCTCCCTATGCAAATGGTCATATTCATTTAGGGCATGCGTATAATAAAATTTTAAAAGATATTGTTGCAAAGTCAGAACGTATGGCTGGCAAACATGTGCCAGTAACGCCCGGCTGGGACTGCCATGGTCTCCCTATTGAGTTTAAAGTTGCGGGTGATAATCCTGGTGTTTCACGCGAAGAACTTCAAAAAAAATGTCGTGTTTATGCACAAACATGGATTGATGCACAGAAAGAAGAATTTAAAAAATTAGGGATTTTGATGGACTGGGATCATCCCTACATCACTATGAATCCGCAACAAGAAGCAGACACTGTTCGTGCATTTGGTCATGCAATTGAAGATGGCTATATCTCAAGAAAAAATAAAACAGTTCCCTGGTGTGCAACGTGTCAAACGGTACTTGCAGCAGCAGAAATTGAGTATGAAGATCGAAAAGATCCTTCACTGTATGTAAAATTTGCACTGAGTGCAGATGATGCACAAAGAATTTTTAAAACTGATAAAAAAGTTTCATTGGTTATGTGGACAACCACGCCATGGACAATTGCCCTTAATAGAGCACTCTTTTTAAAGCCAGAAGCATCCTATGATCTTTTAGATATAAACGGTGATTTGATTGTTGTAGGTTCTGCACTTGCTGATAGCGTTTGTACGGCGTTGCAAGTTTCTAAAAATGTTATTGCTACGTGTAAGGCAGAAGATTTGGTTGGGGCACATGCGCATCATCCTTTTGTAGAAAATCTACAAGTTCCGGTGCTTGCGGATCAGTTTGTAGGGCTTACTGATGGTACAGCTGTGGTTCATTGTGCGCCCGGTTGTGGTCCAGAAGACTATGAAATGGGTCTCCGTTACAATTTAGAAATTTTTTCACCTGTTGCGCCCGATGGTTCATATACTAAAGGCATAATGCCAGTAGAACTTGAAGGTATGAATATTAAAGATGCGCTTTCTTGGGTGATTACAACGCTTCAAAATAATAATGCATTGCTTTATAAATCATCTATTAAACATTCATTTCCACATTGTTGGAGATGTCGTAATGGGTTGATTTTTAGAGCAACCAAGCAATGGTTTTGTGAACTTTCAAAACATAACTTACGTGAACGTGCACTTGCAGCACTCGAAAAAGTTACCTTTATTCCACACGCAACACGTAATCATTTAAAATCTGCAGTTTCTGGAAGACTGGAGTGGTGTTTATCTCGTCAACGAGCTTGGGGAACACCTATTATTGCAGTGGTTTGTACTGGTTGCGATAAAGAATATACATCACTTGAAATGATTGGGTATGTAGCAAAAAAAATCCAAAGTGGCGGCATTGAGGCTTGGAATAATGTTCAGATTTCAGAGTTGATAGCAGCAGATTTTGCATGTATGGCATGTGGATCGAAACATTTTAGAAAAGAACAAGATATTTTAGATGTATGGTTCGATTCTGGTGTCACTCATCAAACAGTACTTAAGAAAAATAAAGCATTAGGCTTTCCAGCAGATTTGTATTTAGAAGGTGTTGATCAGCATCGCGGTTGGTTTCAAAGCTCTTTGCTTACCAGCATGATGTATGGGGATGTTGCACCGTTTAAAATGGTTGCGACGCATGGTTTTACGGTGGATGAAAAGGGCCGTAAAATGTCAAAATCTCTTAATAATGGTGTTGAACCGCAGCAATTAGTTGATCGTTTAGGTACCGATGGTCTGCGTTTGTGGGCATCAAGTATTAATATGGAAGGTGATGCGGTTGTTTCTGAAAAAGTTTTGAGCAATGTTCAAGAAGTTTTTAGAAAAATTCGTAATACATGCCGTGGTCTTTTGATGAATTTGTATGATTTTGATACTGTAAAAGATACGGTTGCTCTTTCTGATATGGGAATAATTGACAGACAAGCGCTCCATCAGCTGAGTGTTTTAAATGCTCAAGTACTTCAAGCATATCAAGAAAAAGATAGCACACGTGTATTCCATATGATTACTGATTATTGCGCAGTGCAAGTGAGTTCGCTCTATTTGGATATTGCAAAAGATCGTTTATATACTGATCAAGCAGATGGCATGCCTCGTCGCTCTGCACAAACAGTGTGCTGGTATATGCTTGATGCTCTTACAAAATTGATTGCGCCGGTGATGTCTTTTACGGCAGAACAGCTTTCTGATTACTATCAAAATAATAAAACAACATCCATTCATTTACAGAATTTTGCAGCAACACACTTTCTTTGGAGAGATCAGTATGTGCAACTAGGCAATCAACAAGATGAAGCAATTGCGTACGAAAATAAAAAACATGAACAATGGGAAGCTTTAGCGGGTATGAGATCGGTGGTGCTTAAAGCGATCGAAATGCTTCGCCAAAAGTCGGTTATAAAACATTCTTTAGAGGCGAAAGTAACTATCACCATGGATATGACTAAAACAGAAAACACGCTTATTAAAGGATTGTTGAGTGAAGCAGGGGTAAAGGGTCAGTCAGTAAGTCAAATGTTAAAAGAATATTGCATTATTTCAGCATGCGATATTGTGGAAACAGAAAACACTGATGATTGGTCAGATACTATAGAAACAGAAGATGATGAGTATGAAGAGCAAGATTTTGATGATTCTGTTACGTATGTAGACGGTGGGCTTGGTATGCAAGTTAAAGTTGAGCATGCGCAAGGGGTTAAGTGTCCGCGTTGTTGGCAGTGGGAAGTAACCGATCATAAAGATGGTTTATGTACACGTTGTCAAAGAGTGGTACAGCGTCAGTCAAATTAAAATCTCTATGTTGTGTATAATAAAAAAGGCCCATTTTATTTGGGCCTTTTTTATTATTTGCAGATTATATTATCTTTATCATAGTGTTTCTAGCCTTAATCAACTGTTAGCTGATGACCTGTATTTTGTTTTAAGAGCAGAACGATTGTTGTTGTTATTTTTTCTTTAAATGTTTCAGGAAATGGCTGTTTTAGATAATTGTTAAAAGTTTGGATAGTATGGGTCCAATCTCTTAATGGTTTTGTTTCGATTGCATTTGGAATTGTTTTTATAGATTCATTAACTGTATTGTAAAAGTTTCCATTTGTATCATAAGCAAGGAACCTCTTTTTCGCATAGGATAATTTTTTTTGTAGTTCAGAAGCATTTTTATTCTTTAGACTTATCATATCTTGAAGAGTGTCAATATATGAATGCAATGTTTTTTGATCTGGTATTTCTTTGAAATCAGTATTAATGAGCTTAATTTTTGGAATATTATTTGTAAGTTGTTCGATAATGTTAGTTGCTAAATTTTTGTCAGCTTTAGAACTTAATTCTGATGTAGCAATAGTTCTAGCGGCTTCAATATCTTTAGTAAGGCCTTCTATGTCGCTATAGTTTTTTAATGGATATTCGGCCATAGTTTTAATGAATTCGAGCTCTTCTTTTTGTTTAATATAAGGCTTTATTTTGTCTAAAATTGCTTGTGCTTTATTTTTCATATCTTGGGAATAAGGTTTTTCTAAAATATCCTTGCAGTTTGCGCTATCTTGGTTTATTTCATTCAATTTTTTTTCGTTATAATTTTCCTTTAGGCTGGTTTCTAGGGTGTTTAATGAATCCTCTAGCTTTTTTTGTAAAATAGTTGTTTTAGATAGTAAATTTTTCGTTACTTGGAGAGTGGCAGAAACTTTATTATTAAGATCAGAATTCTTTAAATTTTTAGATAGTTGTTCTGCGCTTGTCACAAATTCTTGTAATTGTTCTAAGTTTTTAAAAGATTCGTTTTTACTTGTATATTTTTTATAAAAATCGAGCAACGTTGCAGCATCTGTTTGTAAAGATTCTTGCGATATTGGGTTTGGTTGTAATGATACTAACGGTGCTTTTGGTAGTCGAGCGCGGATTTCATTTTCAGTAGATTCTTGAGTTAAAATATTTTTTTTGGGAAAAAGATTTTCTGGGTTCGCAGCTTCAATATTTTCTTTGTGTTGAACATATAAAGCTTGTTTTTCAGGTAATGTAGATTTTCCAAATTTTTTTTCAATGAACGATAGATCTAATTTATTAATGCTTTTTGTTAATTCTATTGGTTGTATAGAATTATTATTCTTTTGAAGTTCCTTTGCAATTTCTGTGCTTTTGTTAATAAGCGTTATTTGTTTTTTTTCATAACGAGGATTGTAATAATTAATAGTTTGTTGAATTTTTTTTCCAGCGTTAGAAATTTTAGTTGGTAGATTTTTTATACTTTGAGTTAGATTCTGTTTTAAATTTTTAAATTGTTGAGGTGTTTTAATTAATGCATCACTAATTTTGAATAAAAATGAAGCTGGTTGAGGTTTTGTAAGAAGTTGAGGAGGTACGGTATCTATGATGTTTATTTCTGGTTTTAAAAGAGGATTTCCTAACGATAAGCGTTTTTGAGAATTAGGTGCGCTTTGAGTTGGTTTTTCAATCATGGATTGTGGGCGTGTGGTTGGTTTTTTTGCAATAGCAGGTTTTTCCCCATAAAGATGGAATCTGTCTAAGGGAGTTAAGGTAATTTCATGTGCTTTTAAAGAAAAAATTGAACTTAAATTTAAGCTCAGTAGGGTCAAAATAAAGATCTTGATATACATAAGAATCCTTTAGTAAGAATGTTTGAAGAGATTAGAAAAAGAATAGTTGATTGGCTTGTTAAAGTTCAATACATGGAAAAGAAAGCTAAAAATTTGTTTAAGCTTAAATGCATAAAAATTCAGAGGGCTTTTGACCTACCCAGTAATAATGATAGGCTTAAAGAGTACCTAAAAACCATAAAAAAAGAATGGAGTAATAATGAATTTTTTATCTTTAAAATCAACATTTTTATTTGTAGTAGCCTTATGTGTTACACATACTGCTGATATCTCAACAGTTCATTATAAGCAAGGGCTTTATTCAAATAATGTTCAAGAAACTATTTATTTTGGAGCTTCATTTGATGAAGAGCAAAATAAAAAGAAAATACTTATTGCTTGGGATTTGAATAATGTAGTTTTTACTAAAAAATTTGGAGCAAAGCAGTTTATGCAAGCAGCTTTTGGTAAGTTTGGGATTGTTGGTGGTGCATCGGGTCTGAGTCAACTATTAGCTATCAGAAAGAAGCTTAATAAGGATCGTAAAAAAGAGAATCTTAAGCCACTTGCATGGGAGCATTTAATGTATCATTTGTTGCGATCAGCTAATCCAGATCAAGAAATACATGCCAATTTTTTACAACAATGTATAGAAGGTCCTGATAGTCTTGATTTTCAAGTTGCTTCGATTATGTATGAATTAGGTGCTTGTGGATGTAAACAAGCGGTTCTTTCTAATATGTGGGAAAGTAACTTAATGGTACAAATAGATATGCTCCATGAACTGATAAAAACGCTTGATGAAGGAAAGCAAGAACGGGCTATTGTTCAAAAAGCTTTAGACATATTAGCTGATACCGCATTAGGTGTTATTCCAACAGAAGAAAATAATTGGGTTCATAAAACAGAAAAAGAAATATATGAGCTCTTTTTGATTAAAAATAATCATTCAAATGACGTATTAACTATATTTATTGATGATAACCGTGAAAATATTAAAGCTGCAGTTGAATATGGATTTGATATAGGTATTGTGTTTACTAATGCACAGGCACTGCGTGTAGCACTCGAAAATTTACAAGTATTGCCTTCTGCTGTACCTGTTGAAGAAATTGCATTCGCTTAAAAATAGTAAAGGGAAGATTTTTATGTCTTCCCTTTTTTTCGTCTAAATTCTATGTGTTATACGGTTTGTGTTACTTGAGCTGATCGTGTAAGTAGATCTTCATCTTGTTCTTCAGATTCAGGTATCTCAGGCATTTCTGGAATGGAGAGTGCTTGTGGCGGTGTATTTGTAATCAGATGACTGGTTTGAACTCCTTGTTGTTTGGTATTATTTGTATCAGCTTGTTTTTTCTGATCATTGTTTTTTTTCTGTTGGTTTTTTTGAGCAGCTTCTGGCTCTTTATGCCCAGGCAGTTTAACGACGATTTTTTCAAATCCGCTGATTTCTTTATCAACTTGGTCGTACTTGTCTGGTATAATATTGTCTTCATTAAGATCCTGTAGCTTATTGTAAAGTTCGGTAATATCGCGTGTATAATTTTCTGTATTTTTTTCGCATTCTTCGAGAGCTTTACGGCGTTCTCTTGGAGGAAGTTTTTTAGCATTTTTTACACAGTTATTATAATTGTCTTGTGCTTTACTAAGCTCGATATTGATATCGTCGAGGGATTCTTTAACGCTTTTTTCAAAGTGAGGATCTTTATCTGTTGAGTTTAAATAATTATCAAGAAATCTATTAATAAGTGTTTTTTTGTTCATAACCATTTTGTTAGCTTCTTTAAGATTTTTGGTCATACTTTCTCGTTCTTCTTTTGTTTTCAAACGTGCTTTATGTTCATCATCAGCAGTTGGTTTGGCTTCTCCTGAACCCTTAGATTCTGATTCGGTTGACCCATCAGATTTTTTCCCTTTTTGAGCTTGTTTATTGTTTCCACCCTTAGCTTTTGAACCACCCCCCATAGGCATTGAGCTACCACCAAAATTTCTTTCATTAGAATAACTGCTTGGGATACTGGTTCCTACTGAAGATCCACGAGAAACCGGTGTATAGTGGGCAGTTTTTGTGCTGTATGAAGGCCCTTGTACAATTTTACCAGTGTTGGTGACAGGGAGTCGGTTGATTTGTCCCCCAGCATGTTTTGATTTGGTAGTTTGTTCTTCTTTGATCTTAATTGCTTCAGGTTCATACTTTTTAAGTAGTTTTTCAAATTCTTTAAGAACTGCTTTGGTTGTGAAAGCTTCTTGTAGTAATCCTATGCATTGCTGAATAATTTGTTCCGCTTTTTTGATAGCTCGTCGGCGAGATTCTCGCTCACGCTTGTCCAGTTTATCGGGAGCAAAAACTGCTGGTATGGTAAGATTTTCTATGAGACCTCCAAGCTCTTTTTCTAAGTTTGTAATTTCATTTTTAAGTGTGGAAAATTCATCATCAGTAAGGTTTTTGATATGCTTACTGTCTCGTATGACATGTAGATAGTATACAAAAGTATCAAGGTTTGGGTTGATAGGAATTAGTATACTTGAATATTTTTCATCAACTGCAGCTTTTTGGCGCAAAATACTGATGATATCAATAAGTGAATTAACAACAGATTTAATAAGTTTTTGAGTTTTTTGTTTAGCTTTGTCTTGTACCTTTTCTTCAGGTGCTTTTGGAGCTTCAGCAGGCTTCTCTTTTGGTTTTTCAGTAGGTGTAGGTATTGGCATATCCGCAAAAAGAGGTCTACCTTCAGCTTCAGCTTCTTTAATGATTTCTTCGCCAAGTTTTGCTAGTTGATCGATTTCTTCAGGAGAAAGTGTTTGTAAAAATTCTTCTATTGCTTGCATTTCTTCGGGTGAGGGCATTTGAAACATGGGGTCGCCTGCTCCACCAGGAAGAGATCCGGTCATGGGAAGGAGTATTGGAGTTGTGATTAATCCGAACATGAGAAATAATTTTTTAACTATTTTCATCATACATAATACCTTTTCTTTAATTTTCACTATAAGAGAATAGTGTATGAATCAGTACCTTTAAAGTCAAAGCTTGTACTTATAAATATTGTGATCTCTGTATAAGTCGGCTTATTATGATTGTTATCATGAAAATATATCATCAAAATGTTTATGTTTTTACGTGCATATCAGCTCTGCTCTATGCTCTATCCCTTATTTTTATTGATACATTGTGGTTTTGTGCGGCACTTTTTATCGTTCCTCTTTATGTACTTTGGTTACAAAAAAGTCCGCAACTTTCGTATAAGGTTGGTTTTTTATGGGGCTTTGTTACATATAGTTTGCAAACAAGTGCCTTGCTTCTTTTTATGTATGAGCGATCAGTTAGTTTTTATGGTTTTATTGTGCCCTTTGTAACATTATTTTGTATGAGTTGTAGCTCAGCAGTTTGGTTTTTTATGATGAAAACTTTGTATAAAGTTTCTTTAAAAATACGCATTATGCTGATGGTTGGATGTACAATACTATTTTTTATGTGGATGCGCAGTGGAGTTTTATGTTGTTTGGTGGGAAGTTTAAGAGGATATCCTTTTAGTTTCCCTCTTATTCCTTTTTTTTATAAAAGTATTTGTATTCAAAATTGTGTATGGAATATGGGAGGGTATTTAACGCTTGTTATGTTATTATTTTTTCAGCTATTAGTTGCAGTCAAAAAATATAAAATTTGTGCGGTGTTATTAGTTGTTTTGGGAGGTTCTGAATTTTATAGTGTGCAGCATCAGAAAAAAGAGCAATCTCTCGTTTATTGTATTGCTATTCCTGAGGTATTAGCGGCAGGGCCTTATGAACGGGCAGTACAAATAACGGAGCTTATAATTGATGCGCAGTTTAATTATCCTAAAGTGCATATTTTTGTTTTGCCAGAATCGATCTTTCCTTTTTATGAAGATGATGAGCATCGACTTTTACTTCGTATGATTGCGGATGCTTGTTGTACAGAAAATTATATTTTGTGCGGTATATATAGAATTGTTCAAGGTAAAAGGTTTAATTCCTCTCTTGTTATATATAAAGGGCAGATTATCTATTGTTATGATAAAAAATTGTTAGTGCCTTTTTTTGAATATGTGCCTCCTTATTGGGGTGATATGTTGTTTGCAATTAATGGTGTTGCATTTTCTTCTGGTGGAAGTGAACTTAAAGAGGAATGGGATTTGGGACCATATGGTAAAGTTTGGCCTCAAATATGTGCAGAACTTTTTTGGTCAGATGCTCAAGTAAGCGCAAAAGTGATTGGTTTTGTGAATGATAGTCATTTTTCATGTACTTATTTTCCTAAAATTATGAGGGCTTACGCGTATCTTAAGGCTGCTGAGCTTAAACAGTGTCTAGTGTACAGTTCTTACACAAAAAAATAGTTAAAAATAAGCGTAAATAAAGATTTTTTATTATATTTTTAATTTTCTACTTGAAATCTTTTATAAAAAAATAGTAGTATGGAGTTATGGTTAAAATATGTAAATGAATTCAAATAGGAGGTTCGTATAATGGAAAAAAAATATCTTAGTCTTATGTTGCTTGTAAGTGTTTCAAGTGCTTTTGCTATGGATGATGCAAATGGGGACAGTCAAGATCAATTTGTAAATCAAGATGTTGATCAAAATAGTGATCAAACAGATCAGGTTGCTCAAGATATGTCATCATCAGATGCTCAAGTAGGTGATCAGGCTGATGAAAGTACTATGGTACAATCAGATGTTCAGGATGATAATCAAGCTATGCAGGATGTAGTACAACCAGAAGCATGCTATGCAACTCAAATAGAAGAAGCTCAACCTGTTCAAGCATTAAATTTAAATGATTTTTCGCAACAATTTGTAAATCAGTGCCCTGCATTAGTTTCTCAAGATTCATGGAATAATTATCTATTACAGTTACAAATGCACTCTGATCTTGCTTTGACAACTAATATGAAAACAAAAGAGGCTTGTGAGGCAATGCTTACTACATTAGCTGCAAATTGTAATGCTGAACAGCAAATACTTTTAAACTCTCTAGCTCCAGTGGACGCAGAAAGTTTTGATGCTGTTAAAGATAAAATTAACAGTGTTTGTGAACAATATATTAAACAAGTTTCTGATTCAGTTGTTTCAGATTTGGTAGATGATGGAGCAACTCAAGAGGTTAAAGATATTATCAGTGATCTTAATGTTGAGAATGATGCTCAATAAATGATTGTAGATAATAATGACGATATATAACTCAGGGGAAATGGAAGTTCAAGGGGTTATTATTAATGTGTGTAATCATTAAAATGAGAATGCACTATAAAAGTTAAAGTGCTACGTAAAATTACTTACTACCCTAAAGCTCAATAAAGATAATTCTTTGTTGGGCTTTTTTGTTTTAACTTTCTAATTTTTCTTTATACTACTTATTAATATTTAAGTTATGTTCCCTTAGTTAAAGGAGCTACTATGAAAGTTTTTTTACTTAAAGATGTAGTAAATGTAGGAATGGCGAATCAGATTGTTAAAGTCACTGAAGGATATGCAGTGAACTATTTGATTCCAAAAAAATTTGGTGTTCAAATAACACCTGAAAATGAAAAAAGCTATTTGGGTAAGGTTAAGACTGTTGAGCATAAAAAAGAAGTGATAGCATCAAAAACTTCTATGCTTGGTGAACGTATTAAAACACTTACCTTAACGCTTAGAAAAAAAATGCATGATGATGGAAAGCTTTATGGCTCTGTTAACCCAACAGAAGTAGCTGAATTATTGGCTAAAGAAGGTGTTGCTGTTGGTAAGAGTCAGATTGAGTTTGAAAAATCAATCAAAGAAAAGGGAACTTTTCCTGTTATTGTTAAGCTTACTGCAAAACTACATGCAAAATTTTCTTTGCGTGTAGTTGGCGATGACCAAAAGAATGCTCATTAAGAATTAGAAGATGGGGTGAATGATAATGAGAACAGACAAGGGATCGCAGCGAGAACAAGTATATGCACCGGAGCGTATTTTAGGCAAACGATTGCCAGCGGCAGTTGAGGCTGAAAAAGCATTGCTTGGTGCATTACTTTTAAATGATGAAAACGTTTCTCATGTTGCTGAATTATTGGTGCCAAAAGATTTTTATATTCCTGCTCATAGACATGTGTATGAAGCAATTTTAACAATTTTTGAACGCTCAGAACGCATTGATATTATTACCTTGCAAAATGAGCTGGAAAAAAAAGGTGTTTTTCAGGATATGGGGGGCGTGGTGTATCTTTTAAGTTTACAAGAAGATATTCCCTCTGTTGGATTGGTAACGCAACATGCCAATATTATTAAAGAAAAATCAGTGTTACGTGAGTTGATCAACTCTGCTACCGATATTATTTCCAATTGCTATTCACAAGAAGAGCAAGAAATTAGTGAGATTCTTGATAGTGCCGAAAAAACGATTTTCCAGATTTCACATAAACGAACAGATCAATCATTTGTTCAGATTAATATTTGGTTAAAAAAGACCTTTCAGC
>CAIQNR010000044.1:2500-26719 GCA_903873255.1 uncultured bacterium
CTTTTCCTAGCCTTACTTAGATGTTTCAGTTCAGGCCGTTCATCTCCTTACCCTATGTGTTCAGGTAAGGATGATACAGTTTTTCTGTATCGGGTTTCCCCATTCAGACATCTTCGGATCATAGCTTGATTGACAGCTCCCCGAAGCTTTTGGCAGTCTTCCGCCTCTTTCTTCATCTCTTGATGCCAAGGCATCCACCAAACACTCTTATCTAAAATTAATCACTAATTCACTTAAATTATACTCAGTAGTTGTAACTACCTTATTTTAAGACATATTTGACTTACAAACATTTCAAAGATCACAAGAATTTTTATATTCCCGGTCCTGTACGTAAAATACTTTCTATAACTTTTTATTACCAAACCCCTTAAACTGGTGGAGATGAGCGGATTCGAACCGCTGGCCTTCCGCGTGCAAAGCGGACGCTCTACCAACTGAGCTACATCCCCTCTTACTTCTTGCCTTATCAACATGACCCATTTTAATGGTGGGCCTAAGTCGACTCGAACGACTGACCTCTCCGTTATCAGCGGAGTGCTCTAACCAACTGAGCTATAGGCCCGTTCTCTATTTTTTATGTTTTTCACCCACATTCCACCAAACTAATTTACAGTCCACAGAGAGACTAAGCTCTCCCACACACACCTTATTAACCTGATATAAAACCAAGTTTATGAATCTCCCTCGAAAGGAGGTGATCCAGCCGCAGGTTCTCCTACAGCTACCTTGTTACGACTTCACCCCAATCATCCCCCATACCTTCAACGCCCGCCTCCTTTTAACAGGTTAGCTAAGACGGCTTCGGGTACAGACGACTCTCATGGTGTGACGGGCGGTGTGTACAAGGCCCGAGAACGTATTCACCGTACCGTTCTGATGTACGATTACTAGCGATTTCAACTTCATGAGGTCGAGTTGCAGACCTCAATCCGAACTTAGATCGATTTTATGAGATTAGCTCACCTTTACAGGTTTGCGGCCCTTTGTATCGACCATTGTAACACGTGTGTAGCCCTAGACATAAGGACCATGATGACTTGACGTCGTTCCCACCTTCCTCCTGGTTTCCCAGGCAGTCTCGCCAGAGTGCCTACAATAAAGTAGTAGCAACTGACGACAAGAGTTGCGCTCGTTAGAGGACTTAACCAAACATCTCACGACACGAGCTGACGACAGCCATGCAGCACCTGTGCTAATGTCAGAGTAAACCCTGAAGGTTGTGTTTCCACAACTGTCACTAGCATGTCAAGCCTAGGTAAGGTTCCTCGCGTAGTGTCGAATTAAACCACATGTTCCACCGCTTGTGCGGACCCCCGTCAATTTCTTTGAGTTTTAATCTTGCGACCGTACTCCCCAGGCGGATCACTTATCGCGTTAGCTACGACACTGACTCTGCTAAGCATAGCCAACGTCTAGTGATCATCGTTTACAGCGTGGACTACCAGGGTATCTAATCCTGTTTGCTCCCCACGCTTTCATGCCTCAACGTCAGGTGTTAACCAAGGAGCTGCCTTCGCCATTGGTGTTCCTCTCGAGATCTACGCATTTTACCGCTACTCCGAGAATTCCACTCCTCTCTTTAACCCTCTAGTCAGCCAGTTTCCTTTGCCTGTCCCCGGTTAGGCCGGGGGATTTAACAAAAGACTTAACAAACCGTCTACGCATACTTGACGCACAGTAATTCAGAATAACGCTTGCACCCCTCGTATTACCGCGGCTGCTGGCACGAAGTTAGCCTGTGCTTTCTTTAGTGATTACATCATCTCCCGCTTCTATTAAAAGCGGTTCTTTTTTCTCACTTAACAGGAGTTTACAATCCGAAGACCTTCATCCTCCACGCGGCGTCGCTGCATCAGGCTTTCGCCCATTGTGCAATATTCCTCACTGCTGCCTCCCGTAGGAGTCTGGACCGTTTCTCAGTTCCAGTGTGACCGTTCACCCTCTCAGGCCGGTTAACCATCATCGCCTTGGTAGGCCTTTACCCCACCAACAAGCTAATAGTACGCGAGCTCATCCTTTAGCGACAGCATAAAAGCCATCTTTCTCCCGTAGGACTTATGCAGTATTAACTTCGATTTCTCGAAGGTATTCTCCACTATAGGGTAGATTCTCACGTGTTGCTCACCCGTCCGCCGCTTTACTAATTCCCGAAGGAATCCTCTCGCTCGACTTGCATGTGTTAGGCACGCCGCCAGCGTTAATTCTGAGCCAGAATCAAACTCTCCATCGCAAAAACTATGAATTGCGTGGGTATTATTCCGCTTTCGTATCTCTGTGGACAAATTTTCTGTGTATTCTACGTACATTTCAATGACCGAGTGACTTAACTGTTTTTCGTTTCTGTTTGAAACTTTTTCGTTAAATTCAAAGCTAATTATACAGTTCCCCTTCTTGCTGTCAAATTTTTTTTTCACTTTTTTTTATTTTTTTTTAAGATTATTTTTTAAATATCAAAAAAGCCTTTATTTAAGCCTATTTTTCCATTATCTCGACTACTATACAATTTATAACTTTTTGAACTGTTTTATTAAAATCATCATTAATAATGTGATATTCATATATTTTTTCTTTTTTTTCTTCATCCATTTCTAGAGCTGCCTTCAAAAGTCTTTTTTCTATCTCTTGTTGCAAGTCGGTTCCTCTTCTTATAAGACGCTGCTCTAAAACTTCTAAACTAACCGGCGCTAACCATATCAAAACTACTTCAGGAAAGATTGCCTTAATTGAGCGGGCTCCAAAGCGATCAACTATTGCAATATATGAGATACCTTCTCGCACCCGGTCAAGTACCCATGCAGGGGATCCATAGTAATTTTCATACCATGTACTCCACTCCATAAAAAAACCAGATTCTATTTTTTCTAAGAAATCTTCTTTTGTTATAAAAAAGTAATCTTTTTCTTCAACTTCACCTTCACGTTTAGGCCTAGTTGTGTAGGTAATAACTTTTTCTAAAACAAGTTTGTCGCCATAGTGATTTTTTACATGCTCAAGAACTGCATTAACAATGGTTGTTTTGCCTGCACCAGAAGGAGCAGAAATTAAAAATAATGTACCTTTCATGGGTGCTTATTTCTTCCTTATATATAGGGGTGCTAAAAATAGTGTTTTTATCTTACGTATCACTTTACCTGATAATACGCATTCTCACGAGTAGAAAATGACAATTATTTTAAAGATAATTAAGAAGCAAAATGATCCATTTATAGACGTCTTAATCAGCTTGAGCTATAGACTCTGGATCTGCCGAAAAAACAACACATGGTACTAATAACAGCATTCTATATAATCTTAATATGTTCATATATCCCACTCAAAGTGATAATTTATTACTTCTCATTTTATCAGAAACAGCGGATAACAAAAACACCCCCCTTCTTAAGCTCATATACTCAAAAACTGATTTTTATCTATTGTATGGTACACTGACCTTCTTAACTTAGTTATGAAAGGATACCCCATGTTAATAGATGAAATACGCGAGCATATCAAAAAATTAGAACCTGATGTTGCAACCATTAAAGCTTATTGGGTTAATGCTCAATTTGCTGATAAAATTACTGAACTTGAAATTCAAGCGGAAAATCCAGAGGTTTGGAAAGATCCAAGCAAAGCCCATATTTTAAAAGATCTTCAAGCGCTTAAAAATCAACGGGAACAATATACCGAAATTACTCAAGCATTTGATGACACTAAAGAAATGATGGAAATGTTTAAAGATGATGAAAATCAACTTAAAACAGTGCTCGATGATATTGTTGCACTTGGCGGATCGATTCGTTCATTTAAATTGCACTTACTTTTAAATGATGAACAAGATATAGCCAACTGCTTTTTAAGCATCAATGCTGGTGCTGGCGGAACAGAATCCCAAGATTGGGCAAGCATACTGCTGCGTATGTACACCCGCTTTTGCGAAAAGAATAATTTACAAGTTTCTCTTATCGATTGCCAAGATGGTGAAGAAGCGGGCATAAAAGGTGCAACGCTTTTTATAAAAGGCAAACGTGCCTATGGACTGCTGAAAAGTGAGCATGGAACCCACCGTCTTGTACGTATTTCTCCTTATGATGCAAACAAACGAAGGCACACTTCATTTGCCGGTATTTTTGTAACTCCTGAAGTTGCCAAGGTTGATATTGTTATTAAAGACGATGACTTACGTATTGATACCTACCGTGCAGGGGGTGCAGGCGGCCAACACGTTAACAAAACAGAATCTGCTGTACGAATCACCCACTTACCAACCAACACCGTAGTACAATGTCAAAATGAACGTTCGCAAATGCAAAACCGCGAAACTGCCATGAAGATGCTTAAGGCTAAACTTGCTCAACTTCAAAAAGACGAAGCTGCAGAAAAATACGCAAGTGTGGAAAAAAAGAAAATCGAGTGGGGCTCCCAAATACGCTCATATGTGCTCCATCCTTATAAAATGGTCAAAGACCATAGAACAGAATTTGAATCAGCTCAACCTGACTTGGTACTTGATGGCGATTTAATTGGATTCATCGAGGCTTATTTAGTACAAGGTGAGTAAAATTCAAGCCTATTCATGCTATTGCATCAAAAACTCTTGTTTTAGACGATCTAAGTGTAGTATCCTAAACATATGATACTTAAAAAAGGAGAGATCATATGAAGAAAATATTAATACTGACGCTTACCGCGTTAACAATTTTTGGAACAAGCAATGTATGGTGTTCAGCTAAATCTAACCAACCTCGCAAATGGTACCAAACAAACCCAGAAAGCCGCACAGGAAAATTTTTCCGCGCAATAGACCCAATCAACAGAGAAAAATCAAGAAAAAACATATTTAAAAGATTATCTAAATCAAAGAAAACAACATCTAATGAAACTAATCAAACAAAAATAAAAGTTTATGGCGACGAAAGAGCCGCAATAATGAAGGCTCCAAGGCCTCGCCCAACATAATAGAATTTTAAAATAGTAAATGAAGAATCATAAAAAAAAGGAGATCTCATGAAGAAAATATTAATAATGACACTTACCGCGTTAACAGTTTTTGGGACAAGCTCTGTATATTGTGCTGAAAAAGGAACCTCTACAGTTACAGAAAACAATAGTGCTGCAAGTTCAACAACAAAACCTACAAAATGGGGATCAATTAAAAAAAGTGCAAAAAATAAAATTGCCGCCATTAATCAAAAATTAACTATTAAAGAAGGTTCAGATTTTCATCAAACAAAAATTGGTACCATTTTAAAGAGTGCATCTAAGGGAATTCAAAAGGTTTTAAAGAGTGCATCTAATGGAATTCAAAATGTGCATAGCAGTATTCAAGAGGGTCTCGGTGTGAATGAACCACTTGATCAAAATGCTGGCACCATAAAAACAATAGCACATTATGGCAAAAAAGCTTTAGCTGTTGCCGCTACTCCCGTAGGTGTAGCTACAGCTGTTGCTACATCGCCAATATGGATACCAGTTATGAGAAACCGTACGACAACTCATTATACTTTAGATACCTATAATCCTTTCCAAAGCGGTAGCGACAAAGATCCATTAGGTGGCGATTCAGTTTTATAATCTAACAGAGAACGTATCAAAAAAAATAGAATTTTAAATATCATAATTTTAGGTAAAAATAAGGCTGCTCATATCGAGTGGCCTTATTTTATTAGTAAACACTTAACTTCTTTTTTATACAGCTCGACATTTGGTTGATCAAAGGGATTCACCTGAAACAGAAATCCAAGTATTATAATTTCTACCATTTTACATTGCATAAATTGACCAATCCCGTAGGCATCAAGGCTAGGTACTATTAAAGAAGAAAACGGAATTCCATTTTTTTGATACGCCAATTTTGTGCCCTCTATAAATGCATGCATATACTCAGATTTTTTTTGTATATCTTCAACTGAAACAAAGGTAGTAACAATATTTTTTTGCCCATTTAAGTAAAGCTGAGCTACAGAATGTAAATCACCTGTTCCTACAGAAACAGTTGGAAGCATATCTCTACATACACGCTTGCCATTAACGTCATATTCTTTGCCAATACTTTCTGCCATCAACTGACGATACCATTTACCCAGCCCTTCTAAATCTACTGCAAAAAAAAATGAATCGTGCACTCTATAACCCTGCTGATAATAAAGATAAAGCATAAGGGCACTCTGTGCAGATTGATTTACCTTTAGATCAGTACTGAGTGAATTTTTCAGAATATCAGATGCACCTGCAAGTAATGCATTGCAATCAATATCAACCATCATTAATGGAAATAATCCAACTGCAGAAAATACAGAATAACGACCACCAACCTGTTTGGGTATAGATAAGAACGAAAAATTTTCTTGCTTTGCTTGTTTATGGAGCGATGAATTATTGTCGCTTATTACCACTACCAATTCATAATAGTCAGCAGGCCGATATTTTTTTAAAACAGTAAGTATTGTTTCAAAATTTACAAGCGTTTCGGTAGTAGTACCCGATTTAGTAATCACATTGACGATAACATTTTCACCTTGTGCAAGAGCAGTTTCTACAACCTTTTGCAATGCTGCTGTATAATTTTGATCAACTGTTTCTAAAAAATAAAGTTGCGGTTGCTGACAATTAAAATGCGCAAAACTACCTACAAGCGCTTGATATATAGCTTTTGCACCAAGCGAAGATCCACCAATTCCTATCACAAGTACTAAAGTTGGTTTGAGTAATTTTTTTTCTTGCGCAAGCGTTTCAACCTGCAAAAAGAGAGCTCTGTCATCTGGTAATGCAAGTGATGCATAAGGCGTTTCATACTGCTGTGAACGTACTGTTAATAGTTCTTTGATATGCTCTAATAATCCACTAGATTGTACTAAATCAGCTATTGCCTGATTTGTTACCACATTATTTAGAGTATGGGTATAATGTAAAAATTTTTTGTGTTTCATAAAAATATTCGTTTCTGTTAGCGACCTAGTAATGCAGTAATAATCATCCATATAGAAAGCGTTGCATACATACCTGCACAGAGAGGCTCAAAGCGTTCTTTTTTAGTAACGTATAAAGAAATAGTTCCGCCAATAACTAAGGGTAAAATAGTAGAAAGTGGCATTAATAAACCACCCAAAACAAGCATGGAATTGATTTTTACAAAATGGAGTACCATACCAAATAGCATGCCAAATCCTAAAACTTTAAAATCAAAATTTCCTGCTTGAATAATCAATGCACGCCCTTGTGCACGCTGTGCAAATAACTGTTCTGAACCTAGCTGAAAGTGTGTTACTAAAAACCAAAATGCTACGGCAACTGCAATTGAGCCAACAATAATACCCATTATTTGATACCGTTTAACTTCCTTAGAATCAAGTTGTGCAAGCGATGCTGTTTTAAGACCAAATAAAAGTTCAGCCGCTACACCACCACATACTTCCACAAATGTAGCAACCATTGTTGCCTGGAGTCCCGTAAATCTAAATATAAAGAGGCCTGGCATCATGATAAAAGTAGCAAAGCGACCTAAAAAAGCGAGACCAATTTTACCAGCAATAACTACCATTTGATAAGTAAGAATAGCAGTAAAAACAAATATATAGAGCTGAGACGGAACCGAAAAATTAAAATAAGAGAAAAAAATAACAAGACATGCCATTACTAAAAAAGTAGGAAGCGTTAAAAAATGTTTCCATGAAAATGTTGATACAGAACCATGATGCGTTGTTGTTAAAAATTTCCATAATTTTTTTGGCGTTTCAATAAGACTTAGTAATGCTCCAAAAATGACCATCCCACTACAAAATGCAAGCATAAAACTTGAATCGCTTACCATAGGAAACAAAAATGCTCTTCCTGTATCAACAATAGTAAAGCGAGCAAGCGCCCCAACAAAAAGTGGAACTGTCATCATATGACCAGCGATAAAACCAATTGAAAGAAACATAGGAAGTAATTCCATGTCAAATTGCAATGCAGGAACAGAAAAAATACTCATATGGGATGCATTCACTATGCGAACAATACCATCGTAACAAACCATTTTTATACGTAAAAAACTATTGGTCAGTGAATAAACAATGGTACTTACAACACCAATAAGTAATTGTTTTTTAGATGCATGAGAATCTGTTGAAACTGCAACATCATAGACTAATTTACCTATGGGAAAGGATAAATCTTGTTCTTGTAGCAACGTTTTTTTAATATGTTCAACTATCCACAACCCAAAAAAACCAGCCGTCATAGCAAGTGCAGCAACAGTAGTTATCAAAACTAATGGCTGATGGGCCCAAGCCATAAAAAAATCTTTATCAATAAAATAATAGGTTGGAAATGCAGAGCTCATTGCTGTTGCTATAATACCACCAATTGATCCACCAATAACTGGCAGCAGCATATCATGCGGCGTAATATGACGAACAACTGAAGTAATAATAAGACCAATGACAATCAATGTTGGCCCCATCCAAGGACCAATCATGGTGGCCAATGACAGATAGCTCATAACAAAGCTCGAAAAAAGAGAAAACAGAACAAAAAAGAATAATTGAGAGATCTTCATATAAACCTTAGATAGTTTTGCTATACCATATTCACATTATGTAGAGGTAAAACTTTATCATAGTTTACTGAAAGTACCTACGCAGGATTGGAAGTTTTTTTTGCATTTGCCTGATAAAAAAGGGCTCTTTGCTCTTTCCAATTAAGATTGCGTTTAGCGATAGTGAGTATTTTTGTAAGATTATTAATAGCATCAAATAATCCATCCATACGAGTTGCTGTAAGAACACATACAGAAAGAGGCATACCCGTAGAAGGTTGTGCCGCAGCTCCTTCTGTAAATAATAATCCTAATTTTTTAAATACAACTTGCATGCGAGCTTTTAATTCTTGAATTATTGCGATATAAACCTTTTCATCTAAATCATCAATTGCATTAACAATAGCATCAACTTCTTGCCCAAGCGCATTGAGCCGACCTTGAAAACTTATAAATAAATAATCAAATTGCACACAATCAAGTGACATTGCTGGCTTTCCCTTTTTATTACGGTTAATAAACTTTTTAAGCAGCTCTTTTACAAACTTTTTTTTCATTGTTAGAAACGGATCTACCTTTGTTTTATTCTGTAATTCTTCTAAAAAATTTTTATGAAGCAGAATAGAATCATCCGATAATGTAGAATATAATGACAGGCTATGCTTAATTTCCTCTTGCGCTTGCACAGCATTATTATGGAGCATTGTAAGACGAGAAAGAGAGTTTGCAATAGTAGCATCGTCAAGCGAAGTACCATACTTTATGTACAAGTCGCCGATTTTTTTTGAAAGAATATCTGTAACATGTTGGTATTGGGCATTCATCTGTTTATAAAGATTTTTCGCTTCTACAGCATCACGTTGAACTTTAGTATACAATTGCGGAAGCTCATCAATCGATGCCTGATAATCATATAATACAGTGGGCGATAGTTGATCGTAACGCGTTTCTGAAATGTTTAATGCTTTGTCTCGTACCAGAGAAAGTTGATCTGTATAATAATTCATCAATGTTTTATGACCTACTGCAATTTGCTTAAAACTTGCGATCGTTGCGAGTGTTGATTTAAGGGATGCTTGAACAGCAGAAGCATCACCCTGAAGCTGTATATTCATAGCTGTTGTTTGAACTTTATTTACTGCTTTAATTGGTTGTACTGGCTTTTGAATTGGTACAAAATCTTTATTTTTTATAGCTTCTTGACTAGGAAGAACTTTATCTACACTTTGCGATAGATAATCAATTGCACGATCATACGCTTCTTTACAACTAATAAAATAATCCCTCTGATCTTGTTCATTAGACCGATCAGCTAATGAACTTGCAATAGCACGCTCTTGATCTAATGCCTCTAATAATGATGCTGTATGTGCAAATCGCTTTCCATTACCAACATACTGTTGAATTACTGTAGTATTTTGAGGATCATCAGGTGAACTTTCAAACTGAGTTTCAGCAGAAAACTGATCCAATAAAGGTTGTGCCTCTCCAAGATATGCGCCTGGTAATAAAGCTAAACCATTCTCATTATGAGCTACAGAAGATTGCCATTTTTCTAGTCGATCTTTTTGTTCTGGTGAGAGATTCTTATCCCAGCCTGTAATCTGAATATCTTTATCAAGCTTAGGTTGCATATCTATAGTAACTTTTTTTTGCGGTAAATTTTTTTGAGAAACTATCGCATTATTTTTTGTCACTACTACAGAAACAGAACCATTAGGTTTTGCCTGTGGAGATGACTGCTGTAATGGCTTTGATTCTGGTAATGGAGAAGAAACTTTTGTAAGAAGCAAAGATGTTTTATCTTTTATCTTTTCATTTTGTCTTTGTGCTTGAGCAAACTCTTCTTCTGCAGAAGCTACCGGCACGGGTATACGTTTTTTTAATGATTCAAACAATGAACGTTTTTTTGATATTACCGCACCGCGCATCACTACTGGTACATTCCATAAAAAAGATAAGAGGACTGTACTACATAGTATCTTTTTCACAGTATGTTTCCTTTAATATCAATTACTGAATGAGCCAATTCATCAAAGATTTTTCTTGTTGTTGAGGCTTAGTTTTAGCAGCTACACCATTATAAATTTTTTCTAATGTTGAATCGTTATGTTTTTGAGAAATGTTCTGAGCAATTTTTTTGAGGACGTTTAAAACAGTACTTACTTCAGTTAAGCACTGGACTGCTTGATGAATTTCAGCATCAATTTGAGAATTTTCTATTTTTTTATACATCATTTTTTGAAGATCATAACAATCTGTAAGATAACTCTCATATTCATTTTTTGTACACGATTTTTCTTCTTGTAATTTTTTTATAATAGAAGCCATTGAACTATTTGATGGCATAAGACTTTTTGCAATAGACACATCAATAATTGGGAATCTTACTTTTGCATACAATGGTTCCAATTTTTTTAGTAATGATTCGGCTTGTTTTTTAATTTCAGGCCTTCTTGCTGTGCGCATAATATCACTACAATCTGTTCTGTACTGCAAACACTCGTCATCCGTTATTGCTCCATTATTGATTTTTTCAGTCATAACATCAAGAGGTAATTTCACAACTGGGGCAGGAGATAATGTATGTACATTTTGCGCAACTGACTCAAAAGGTAGATCACTTAAAGCATCATAATAAATAGGTTCTTCTTCTTGTTCTATTTTTAGAGGTTGCTCAACTACCACAGAATTTCTACGAGAAGTTTTTGGCGAACTCATAGATGATGATGAACGCGATACTGAAACCCCTTTATCTGTTTCTGAAATGGAATTTCTACGAGAACTTCTTGGTGAATTTACAACTGAGGATGAGCGTGACCCACCAATTGCTTCATCATCTGAAAGAACTTCTTTTTTTCGCATACTATCTACCAATCTAAGTTGATTATTTTCATGCTCCATACGTGTAATAGAGCGAGAAGGCTGCTTACTTGAATGACCTCCAAGACCTCGCGCATCATTCTGAGCGCTCACAAGTGACTTTAAACCAGCAAGAGCAAAAATCTGACTTTGAAAAATCAATGTGGCTATTATTATTACTTTTTTCATCATTATCCCCCTATAATTATGTACTAGATTAATACTAATAAAAATAAAGATGAAAAATCAATATAATAACAAATTGACTAACAGTGCATGCGAAAGATGCAAGATTTTAATTGAAAAAGTCTGAATTTAAAAGTCTAAAACTTTTCCTGCCAAAAAATGAAAATGTATATGAAAAACAGATTGACCAACTTGCTCACCATTATTGCTGACAAGTCTAAATGCTGGAATATTTTGCTTTTTTGCAAGAGCTTGCGCCATAAAAAGTATCTCTGCTGCATGTTGTGCATCTTCAGGAGTAAGAGCTGCAAGGTTAGGTCTGTGTATTTTGGGAAGTATTAAGTAATGAATAGGTGCTTTTGGGGCAATATCTTTTATGACAAGAATTGAGTCATTTTCTTCTATAATCTGAGTTGGCAATGTTTTGGCAATAATTTTACAAAAAATACAATGTTCAACCATTACAGAACTCCTGATAAAAAACTAACCACATTAAAAGTGGTGCCGAGAGCCGGACTCGAACCGGCACAATGTTACCATCGCGGGATTTTGAGTCCCGTGCGTCTACCTATTCCGCCATCCCGGCATGCATTTCAAATAACTTTTCATAGTAAAAGTTGATTAGAAGAGTAATCAAAAAGAATAGATCCGTCAAAAATAGTATGTAATTTCTTACCTAATCTATCAATCTTGGCTGATAGACAAGACCCAAAATAGTATAAACTTGTTCCAAGCTTAATGGTGCATGAATTTTTACAGATTTTTTTCTATGAGCAAGACCCACAATAATCTCAATATCCTGCTGAGTAAGTTTCAAAGCTTTTGCAAGTCCCTTAATAAGCTCCTTATTTGCCTTACCATCCTCCGGAGGGCTCATTAAATAACATTTCAAAACCCCTCCTTTATCAAGCTGAAACTGAAATTTTCCCGACTGTGGAATAACTTTAATATCGATAGTAATTGCCATAATACTCCTTTAATCAAGCGACAAAAAGGCTCATAAGCTAGTTTAGCAAAAATTTAAAAACCAATCTTTTTAAAAAATTTACGAATAAAACTTGCATAAAATGGTGGATTCCGTATTCTTTTTACACACTTTGAAATTAAATGTTCTTGGAGAGGTGGCTGAGTGGTCTAAAGCGCTTACCTGCTAAGTAAGTCTCTGGCGAGAGCTGGATCGTGAGTTCGAATCTCATCCTCTCCACCAGACTTCGCTCATGCCAAGCTTCCGCCTACGCTTAAAGCTGCGGCGGGGCAAGTCGTATGGCCGGAGTCGCACCATAGCTTTAAAAGCAACGGTGAAAGGTAAGTTAGGTCTAAAAACCAGGGTTATATCTGGTTTTTTCCAATACATGACAATTGTTTCGAGTGTTTCTTTGAAAATTTTGAATTTACGAGCGCCCATAGCTCAATTGGATAGAGCATCAGACTACGGATCTGAAGGTTATAGGTTCGACCCCTGTTGGGCGCACCATCCGCTTGTGCATAAAGCTCCAGCGTGATTGGCATGGCCAATTAATGCGCATCGTAAATTAAGACTATGGAGAGATGGCAGAGTGGTCGATTGCGGCGGTCTTGAAAACCGTTATCCGTTTGCGCGGATCGTGGGTTCGAATCCCACTCTCTCCTCCATACTTCGCACCGTTGGTGCTACGTATGGCAGGCCATACAAGATGACTAAAACCCTACATAAATTTTGAAAACTAAATGCGAAGTATGCCCTTCGTAGCTCTATTAAGAGCGAAGTAGAGCTGTATAATAAAACTCTATGTATCTTGTCTCCTTTTTAAGATCTTTAAAAGACTCATCAAAAACATATATCGATTACACTGATCTTAAACAACGCCTAGAAGCTCATAATTATGGCGGATCTATATATACACGAGCTTATAAACCGTGGAAACTTATTACATTTGTAACCTTTAAATCTGAAAATACCGCATTGAAATTTGAAAAATATATCAAAGTCGGATCTGGTCATGCCTTTGTTAAAAAACACCTTTGGTAAGCTCATCAAGCCTATCATCAAAAAAATTCTCACTTTGTACTTTTAGTTCAAAAAATAAGCTTATACCAAGGTAAACCCATAGGTGATGGGGTTGACCATGCCCCTTATGACCTCTATACTTAACGGGAATGGTGATTATTAGGGTCTTCTTAATTATAACGAAATGGTATATCTGATATGAAAAAAATTTATCTATCTCTTTTACTTATTTTTGGTCTCTCAATTCAGAATGTGTCTTCACAGACAACTTTCATCCAAGAAGAAAGTATTACAAATCAAATAGCTCAAGAAAATGAAAAAACTCTTTTCGTTTCAAGCACAGAAAAAGATAATGATCTTCACGCAATTATAAGCGGTGATAAAAAGTTTTTTGAAGTTCTCAATATGACCTTACAACATCATATTTATCCTCGTTATGATGAAATGAGAAGGCTTGTTTTTCAAATCATTTCAACATTTGAAAAAACATACAAATACGTTCATAAAAAAGTTCTTGATGCAACTTCATGGCAAGATCTAGAAATTCTTTGCGGACCTAAAGAACATCTTGCTTCTTATTTAGCAAAAAAAATAGATCGCACTTCCACAGAAATGGGCCGCGTTTATTTTTACAGAACAATTGTAACGCCAACTGCAAATCTACAAGAACTCTTACAAACTCAAGCAATTGTTCGTGAACTCAGCGAAAATGAAGAACTCTTTGCAGAAGTTTGCAAACATCTTACTACTCTTAAAGAAACAGAAGGCTGCTTACTTTCTTTCTGGAAAGAAGATATTTTTGAAAATCTTCTTAAACAAAACAAATTTAACATTCCTTTTGCTCCAAAATTAACGCGCGCGTTTAACAAACAACCTATTTTAGTAGAAGTAGGATCAACAGGATATCTTTTAACTAATCTTGGCATGAGTGCCTTATTGGTAACAGGTGCTGTTGTACTACCTATTACCGGCGTATCTCGTCTTATTGATGAAAAAAGTGCCACAACTCAATGGCTTGAAAAATTTAATAGCAAAGAAGGTTTTGGCAAAGGTATGGCATTCCTAAGTATGACTGCATTTATACTTTCAAAATTTTCTATCCAATCAGATAACAAATATAGCAAGAGTGCTTCAGACATTATTGGTGCACCTATGAGTGGTATGAACGTATTCTATGTAGCAGACAGTTTAAAAGGATTCATTGCTACAAAAAATGCTCTTCAAACAAAACTCATTTATGTAGCTCGCTATATTAAAGCCCTTAGACATTTAAGCCTTCTTGCACAAAAAAACCCTACCCTCTCTGCTTATTTCCCAGAACTTAAAAATCTTAATAAGAATCTTAAACTTCTCTCGAAGAAATCTAAAGATATTGAGAAGCTTTTAAGTCTACTCGAAACAAGCACATTTAAAGGCGATTCAGGCTTTTTCTCTTGGTATGGTAGAACAGCAGTTGCCTATCAATTGCTTTGCTCTACAAAAGATCTCTTGTTGCCTTTTGTTATGACAGGAGCGCAACTTGATGTCTACACAAGCTCATCTAAACTTATTCGTGAATTTAAAGATAAAAATATTACTTTCTGTTTCCCTACCTACCTTCACGCTGAACAACCTACTGTAGCAATAGAAGATTTCTGGAATCCTGCTATCAACATACATAAAGCAGTTCCTAATTCATTGGAAATTGGGACCCACAATCTTCCTCATAATGTTATGGTTACTGGACCAAATGCTGGTGGTAAATCAACTACTATGAAGGGACTTGTGATTAACATTATTCTTGGGCAAAGCCTTGGTATTGCTCCAGCAAAAAGTTTTTCATTCACGCCATTTAGCACCATCATGACCTATATGAATATTCCTGATGATATTGTTGCTGGTAAATCACACTTTAGAGCAGAAGCTTCTCGAGCAAAAAATCTTCTTTCAGCTGCACAATCTTCTGATAAAAACCATTTTACCTTTATCATTCTTGATGAAGTTTTTAATGGCACAACCTTTGACGAAGCTCAAGCTGCAACGTATGCACTTCTTGAAGAGATTGTAGAAAATCCTTATACAACATGCATTGCCGTTACCCATTTACCACATATTCCAGCTATGGCAGAACGAAGCGGCAAATTTGGTGTTTATAGAGTAACAAGCTCAATGACCCCTGAAGGAACGGTTCATTACTCTCATAAATTACAAAACGGTATTTCAAAAGAACCATCCATTGCATTTAAAATTTTGAAACAAGAAGGTTTTGATGATAAGTTCCTAAATAAAGCATCTGATTTTTTACAAGCTCATAAAGGAAAATAGTGATCAAACGACGCTTCATGCTCAACAAATTAGTACGAGATAGCGCAACTCAATGGATAGAGCGCGGTATTGTTATGAAGAGCAGAATACTTACTGATGACGAACATTTTATAGAAGCTGTCACCGATAAAATGATTGAGGAACTTGAAGAAATGTTCAATAGCTCTTCGTATGAAGAGCTCATTGAAGAAGTAGGCGATTTTGAAGAAATGTTTAAAGAATTCAAAAAGATAGCCGCTCTTGATCAAAAAGACATTGATGCCGCTCATGCAAAAAAAATTGCAAAAAAAGGCGGTCATACTCAACGCATTTTCTGTGACTATATTGATGTTCCTGCTACAGAAAAAGAGCTTATCTTTTATTATGAAGCCAATCCAGATCGCTTTCCAGAACTTGATCCCACTACAAATGAAATTTTAGAAACTAATAATAATTCTCTTGATACAGAAGGAAAATCATGACAAAACGTCGTTTTTTATTTAATAAACTTGTTCGCGATAAAGCTCTTGCTCCTATGATCGCACAAGGTGTAGTTGCAGAAACTAAAGTACTTTCTGACAATGATATGTTCCTAGAAGCAATCACCCAAAAAATGATTGAAGAACTTGAAGAAGTTTTTTCTTGCGAATCACAAGAAGAATTGATTGAAGAACTTGCTGACTTTGAAGAAGCATTTGAAGAATTTAAAAAATTGATTACTGTAACTCAAGAAGAAATTAACAAAGCTCGCGCAGAAAAAGTTGCAAAAAAAGGCACTTACGGCAAACGAGTATTTTGTGATTTCATCGACGTTCCAGAATCAGCACATGATGTTATTACCTACTGCGAAGAAAAAAGTGATAAATATCCTGAGCTTGATCCTGTCACCAATGATTTTCTTGATGAAGAATTAAGAGACATGGATGACGAAGAAGATGATGAATAAAAGTTTTTGATTAATTTTTATATAAAAAGTTCCAAAGATTATATGAAATTTTATAGACTACTTGTAAATAATAAACAGATACCATAGCTGAACCGAAGTAAATTCCAAGAAGGGGTACCCACTAATGTCTGAAATGTTTTTTTATTATCTTGATTTCCTCGATAATGTAGTTTGGTCATATTTGAGTATCCCTACCATACTTCTGCTTGGTTTTTATCTTTCATATAAATCAAATTGGACACAAATACTAAAATTTGGACGCGTGACCCGCGTCTTTTTTAGTTTCTTTAAATATGATGAATCCAATAAACGTGGAACTCATCCTCTTAAAGTTTTCTTCGCTGGCATTTCTGGTTCTATAGGAATTAGTAATGTTATTGGGGTATGTACAGCCGTACAATTTGGCGGACCCGGGGCTATTTTTTGGCTCTGGATTGCCTCACTTCTTGGTATGATCGTAAAGTACGCAGAAATTTATCTTGGTATAAAATACAGAATCGCTAATAAAGAAGGCTGATATGATGGTGGACCTATGTACTACCTTCAACATGCAACTTCCTTTAAATGGGTTCCTCAACTTGCCTGTATTCTTTTATGCATTTACGGCGCGGATGTTTATATTTTTAGAACAGTTACTCATGCGTTAGTGGATACCTGGGGATTCAATCAATATCTTACCGTTGCAACTTTAATTTTATTAATTTTAGTAGGTATCGAAAAAGGCGTTGAGCGAGTTGGTAACATTGCATCAACTATTATCCCTATTTTTTTAGTTGGATTTATTGCATGCAGCCTTATTATTTTTGCAAGAAACTTTGATCTTCTTGTTACTGACCTTGGAATAATTTTGAAATCAGCATTTAGTGGCCATGCCGCTATGGGTGCATTCACGGGCGCAAGCGTTGTTATGGGCATATCATATGGCATGAAACGTGCCTGCTATGCTGGCGACATTGGCATTGGATACGCTTCTGTTATTCATAGTGAAACAGAAGAACAAGATGCTGCAAAACAAGCGTCCTTGGGCATTTTTAGCATCTTTCTTGATGCATTTGTTGTCTCAACCATCAGTATGTTATTGGTTTTAGTTACTGGAGTATGGAATCAAGGGCTTCATGAAAGTGAAGCTGTTGCTACTGCCCTAGGCACCGCAATTCCTTATATAGAATATATTTGGCCATTTTTTATATTTTTACTTGGTTATTCAACACTTCTTACCATCCTTACTGCCGGTAAAAAAGCTGCTAAATTTTTATCCCCTACCAATGGTGAATGGTGGTATACCATTTTTGCCGTACTTAATTTCAGTATTTTTTCATTCCTTGGAAGCAACCAACAAATGCTTGGTATAATGTCATTAGTTGGTGGATTACTCCTTATTATTAACCTCTATGGAATGGTAAAATTGGTCAACCGCATATCCTTCAACTTCCATCATAAACCAGAAAATTCTGACGATTCTCTTGTATTAAAAAAATAGATAATGCCAAAATACACAGTATCTATTGATGTATGATATAAGGAGAGAATGGTATGGAACTGAAGCATAAAATAGTCGTCTATTTATTGATGTTCACAATAAATCTTTTTGGTAATACAAGCACAGGATCACACGGAAATTCTGCAATGTTTTGCGGTGCTCGAAACATGTATGGTGTCTATAATGGCCCTGTTATTCTGGAAATACATGATCAATACCAAGACGAATTTTTAAAAGATAACGCGGTTGCGCATTATCAAGATAACACCAGCTGGCTTACCATCTATGACCCCAGCAAAACAAAAATAATGGATATCATCTATACGTGTTATAAAAGTGTAGATGATATGTGTCACTGGATAAAACGAGGAGCTTTTGGAAGCACACAATTAACAAATCAATATCAAACACTAAATAGATTTCTTTATTTAAGGTATAACGGAACACCGGGCTATACAAATGTTGTAGCCAATGCAGTAGGAAATAGCAATCCATCCCCTGTAATAATGGCTATGGATTCGACTAAACAAAACTATCAATATTCTGGTCTTAAAAGTGAATATGCCTCTAATAAATGGGCATTGTGTGATATCAATGGAACTGATCCTTCAGACAAAGCTCTCCGATTGTTACTCTTAGACATAAATCCTACCAAATCAGGCCCTTACTCACCAAGAGACATGGCTTTCTTTGATCCACTAGGCAAAATGCAATTCACACCAACATCTCCAACCAGTACGACTTTTAACCCTCAAGAACAATTTTATATTGATGTCTATGGATGGACTAACAATGCGCTAGCTGGTAATAATAGCCTCATGGATATTTTTAATCATAAAGATTTTATTGTAGTCGGTGGACTAGGAACTATATGGTACCATCCTTCAGAAATTTTCTATTATGTAAAAACTAAACAATTTTTTACTTTTCCTATACTTGAAGGACTTAATATACTTGCACGAGGAACTGATTTTTAAATAGATAGTAGGAACAAAAACATGGCTTATAGAAAAATATCCGCATTTTTATTACTTCTTGGTACAACATTTTACGCATTTTATTATTTTGCAGTCACAGTAAAAAATGAAATGCCTACAGAACAAATACAACCTATTGTCATTGCACCCCTCAATGGTAATAAAGATATCATTAAGCCTCTTCTTGCAATGCATGGCAATGAATATAAGGTAGTAAATTTAGAAAATATTCTAGAAAATGATCAATCCAACAACCAAGCTCTCCCTTGCACTTTTGTTGCCTATTATAATGGAAAACTTGCGGGGTCATGCTCTCTCGAAGAAAAATGCACTATTGATCCTACCCTCTCTCCTTGGGCAAACCATCTTTTTGTAGAGCCAGAATTTCGTGGCAAAAAAATAGCACAGAAACTAATTGAAGCTATTTTAAAAAAGGCGAATGAACTTGGATATCCACAGATATTTTTCTGGACCGACAAGCCTGACAATATATCGATCTATCAACATTTTGGCGGAAGCATAGTAAAAAAAAGATCCTGCAATGATAAGGAATATACCATCATGTCAGGATCTTTAGATGTTTTTACAAAAAAATCAGATTAACTTTGCAAAGCTTCCCATGCTTTTTCAATGTCTTTCAATTCTTTTTGTTTCTTAAGCAACTCTTCTTGTGCTGTATCAAACTCAGGTGTTCCATACTCAAGGTCTGCAAAAGAACATTGAATTCTTTCTATATCAGATTCTAGCTTTGCTATTTTACGTTCTAAGTTTTGCTGTTCTCTTTTTGCTGCATCAGAACGATCTTCTTTGCCAGATTTTACAGTCCCACCCTTACCATCTACAACTACACCTTCAGTTTCACCATGTGATGACAACCCCAATGCATGTGCCCCATGTTTTTGAGCAACAAATGCTTCGTAATTACCAACATAGCTATGAATACCATCAGGAGTAAGTTCAATAATGCGGTTTGCTAACTGATTCACAAAGTCCTGATCATGCGATACAAAGAGCATAGTACCATCGTACTGTTGAAGAGCACGGAGCAAAATTTCTTTAGAAGTAATATCCAAATGGTTTGTAGGTTCGTCAAGAAGCATAAAGTTAGCATCTTGTAAGATTACCTTAACCATACTTACGCGGTTTTTTTCACCACCACTAAGTGATTTTGTTTTCTTTTGAATCTCTTCCTTACCAAATAAGAAAGAGCCAAGCATGCCACGAATTTCAGCTTCTGTTTTGTTGTAACAATTATCGAGTACTTCTTCGATAATGCTCTTACGAGGATCAAGTACTTTTGTCTGATCTTGTTCAAAAATTGTATGCTTTACATTATGGCCAAAATTAACTGTTCCAACTTGTTGTTTATATTTACCGCAAATAACGTTAAATAAGGTTGTTTTACCCATACCGTTAGGAGCAACAAGACCAACTTTTTCACCACGTTCTATGGAAAAAGTAACGCCTTCAAAAATCTTTTTATCACCAAAACTAAATCCTAAATTGCTCACTTCAAGCACGATACGGCCAGAGCGTTCTGTAGGTTTAAAATGGAATCTCATTGCACGTGGATCGTCCGGCAACTCTATACGTTCAATTTTATCAAGCTGCTTTTCCATACTTTTTGCTTGTTTTGAACGAGTGCCAGATTTAAATTTCGCAATAATTTTTTCTTTATGTTCAACTTCTTTACGTTGTTGTTCATAGGCACTACGAAGCGCAGCTAAACGCTGTTCTTTTTCATTTTCATAATAGGTATAATTACCGTAATACAACGTACCAATACCGCGATCAAGTTCCAAAATAGTTGTACACAATTCATCTAAAAAGTATTTATCGTGACATACCAACATAAAACCAAAATCGCTGTATCGTAAAAACTCTAAGAACCAATCTTTTGCAACAATATCCAAATGGTTTGTAGGTTCGTCAAACAGATAAAAATCTGCTTTTTGAAGCAATAATTTTGCAAGAACAATACGCATCTGCCAGCCAACACTCAATGATGCTACAGGCGTATAAAATTGTTCAATTTTAAATCCAAGTCCCAAAAGCATTTTTTTGGTTTCTGCAATTGCAAGATCAACATTAAGCTCAGAAAGTCTGTGTGAAACTTCTGAATATTCTTCAAGCGCATTATTATCACCAGCTGCAATCTGTTGTTCAAGCACGTGTGCTCGTTCACGCAGACCACCTACTTCTTTATAAGAACTGACTGCTTCTTCTAAAATTGATTTTTCACTGGCAAGCACCATCTCTTGTGGCATATAAGCAACGGTCATTTTTCCAGTAATAGTAATCGTACCTTCGTCTAAATGCTGTGTTTTATCAATTGCCTTAAGCAAAGTTGACTTACCAGAACCATTACGACCAACAAGACCCAAACGTTGGTCTGGGTTAACATTCATGCTCAAGTGATCAAAAACTTTTTGAGTACCAAAAGAAAGACATAAATCTCGTAACTGAATCATACGTTTTATTCCAAAATAGAAAGGGCCGCTTCCTTCAAAGATCACATGGAACTCTGAAAAATAGGTGGCAGCCCTTAAAGTTATTATAATTAAAAATTCTTAGTTGCGGCGTTTACCAAACAATTGCAAGATATGAATAAATAAATTGATAAAATTCATATACAACGAAAGTGCACCCATCACCGCAATTTTATTTCTTGTTTCTGCATCAACCATCATTGACTCTGCTAAACGCTTAATATTTTGCACATCATATGCTGTAAGTAAGGTAAAAATACCAACTGCAGCAAGTGATATATAATATTGTATTGCAGAACTTTGAAACCACATATTTACGAGCATTGCAAGAATAAGCCCAAAAAGACCCATCATTAACATATTGCCCATGCTACTTAAATCTGATTTAGTAAAATATCCATACAGTGCCATTGCAGTAAACATACCTGCTGTAATAATAAATGCCGTTGCAACAGATTCCGCTGTATAAACGATAAGAAGAGATGACAAGGTAATCCCTACAAGTCCTGCATAAAAAGCAAATGCTGTAACAATACCTGCATATGAGAGTTTATCACGCATAAAACTTATCAATAAAACGGTTCCTAGTTGAGCAAGAATAATACCCATCATTAAGCCTGGAGACTTAAAAAGTTGCATATATAAAGCGGGAGTAGAAGCGATCCAATACGAGATACCTGCAGTTATTGCAAGCCCAGCGCCCATCCATCCATACACTTTATACATAAATTCACGAGGCGAACTACTCATGACATAATCTTGATTCCACATACATATCCTTTCAGAATAACGTGTTAAATACCTACTTTCTTTCCTTTAAGAGTAGCTATTTTATTGAATTCTAGCAACTTATAGGCCTTTCTATTGATTTTAAAAGGCCTGCCAAAAATGAAAGTTAGCTTATAGCAGAAAAAAATAGGCCTACTACCATACAAATTCTATACATTTTCAACCATTGCCTAATAAACTCCCTCATGTGGTTGAAAAATATAAAATCAAAAAAAGGAGCCTTTATGAAAAGAACAATAAAACACACGGTTGCGCTTAATACCATAGGAATTCTACTACTCTGCCATTGGGGAAATAATGATGAAGCCAGTACATCTGTTGCTGGTGGAGGCAAAAAACCTGCCGTTAATTTTTACGGAACCGTTATGGACAACACAGAAACTTCAGTCGGCGCAGAATACATCACCATTTCAGGTCTTTATAGCCAGTTTCCTGTCTACTACATACCAAAAAATCTCAATCACAAAGACTATAACCCTGCCGACAACATGGCCCGCCTTGACCTTGCAGAAATCAGCAAAATTAGTATCCCAGATCCAGAAAAAATTTATACATTCTTAAACCGCACCTATCTAGAAATTCATGTTCTTTCAAATGACAATGTAACCACCAATACTTATATTATAGAAACCGGAAAAAAGATTTTCTTTGATGAAATAAACGAATCTGGCCCAATCGAACGAGAAATTGCTCTTACAGCTCTTAAAGAAGTTAACATTAAAGGTTATAAAGAAACCGCAAAAGAAACAGATAAAAACAAATCTGTCCCTGCAAAAAACATCCTCTCAAAAAACCCTTCTGCTCAATTTCCCGAAGATGAAGATACACTCTATTTAGATCATCATTATGAAAATATTTCTCATAAAAAACCTGTTGTAGTTCCAGGACTTTAAGATGACTATTCGTAGCTTTTCCCTTTTTTTTTGTTATCCTTTCAAGAGTAATTTGAATATATTTTATTCCTAAAGTGAGGAGCTACATATGCCTATTTCAATCACTAAAGAAAATATTAAAGAAGAAATTGAACAATCAGCATTGCCTATTGTTATTGATGTTTATGCAACATGGTGTGGACCTTGCCAACAAGTTGCACCCTTGTTTGATGAACTTTCAAAAGAACTTGGCGATGTTTGTAAGTTTGTAAAACTTAATGTTGATGAAGCTCGCGAACTTTCTATCTACTATGGCGTTACCTCTGTACCAACCTTTATTTTCATAAAAAATAATGAAATTAAACATAAAGAAACTGGTTACATGAGCAAAGATGATCTTAAAACAAAAATCTTAGAATTCGTAAAACCATAACCAAAAAAATTAAAGGGAAGTTTAAACTTCCCTTTTTCTATTTCAACGAAATCAACCTATGAAAAAACTCTTACTGTTAAGCACCGTCTTTGCATCAGTTTCATGCTTTGGAGCACACAATGCACAGGACACTAGTAATCAGAAAAAAAAATATGTCAAAACAGAATGTTCTGATACCAAAACCTGGAAACCTGCCGTACGCAATGGAATTATGTCAGTATTAATGGGGGCAACAACCTGGGGTGCAACACGTACAAACTTTAATTATCCTCTTCTTACAACAATCGATTTCAAACCTCTTTTAGGCGCTGATTACACTGTGCCACTACGCGGTATGAATACTCAAGATGTAGTGCGCGCAACAACCATTGTCGCTGGCGCTCTTGGCACCTTGTACTATGGCTGTAAAGGTTTA
>CAIQNR010000045.1 GCA_903873255.1 uncultured bacterium
AGGGGGGGGGGGGGGCAATAATTTCTTCATATTGAAAAGGGATACATCACTCATACACAATTCACATACCATCTAATCCGTTGTATCTTAAGATTAATTATTTTTATGTTACATCGCTGTAATAATCACACTTTTAGAAGGTTACACCTAGATATGAGCCTTAAAATTACCCGTCTTCTTGCATGGCGCTACTTACGCGGTACAAAAGAACAACGGTCGCTGACAACCATGGTTTGGGTCTGTGCACTTGGAATTTTTATTGGTACTTGTGCTCTTGGTCTTACAACGTCCATCATGAATGGATTTGAGATTGAAACACATAAAAAACTACAAGGCATTGCTCCCGACATTAGCATACAGGCCCCACAAGAAACCTCACTTGAAAGCGCATCTTTGCAAGATTATCTTATGACAACTTATAGCACATCTATTGCCGGAATATCCGATTACGGAACTCATCATATTTTATTACAAAAAAAAGACAGTGATGATGAAAAAACAGTAATTGCCCTTCTTAAAACTATCAATCCCCAAAAAGAAGCTTCTATTTCTTCCCTACAAGAAAAAGTAGGACCTGAAAAACTTACGACGCTCCTTACACAACATACTCTTTTGATTGGTAAAGAAATTGCCAAAGAACTTGATCTTGCTATTGGTGATGAGCTGACCATGCTCTACAATCAAACACCAGAATCGCCAATTCATGATGGAGAATTTGCACGAATACCCCTGACCATTGCCGGTTATATTGATACAGGAATTGCAGAGTATGACACATCACTTGCTATAGCTTCCCATGCACTGATGGAACAATTATTAGGCAAACCATACATCGATACCATTGGTATAAAACTTAATCTAAAACTTTCAGAAAAAGAAAAAATGCATTGTGTTTCCCACATAAAAATGCTACCCGATCTACGTATTACAACGTGGGACGATCAATACCCTGCAATTGTTTCTGCACTCAAACTGGAAAAATATGCAATGTGCCTATTACTTGGTCTTATTACACTAGTTGCAAGCATGAACTCTATTTCGTTACTTTTTATGTTTATTACATACAAACGGAAAGAGATTGCATTGCTTCAGACATTGGGATTTGAACTGCGATATATCATGCTTATTTTTATATTTTTTAATCTTATTATTTCTACACTTGCATCAGCATCTGGATTATTTTTTGCTTATCTTCTTGCAAAGTTTTTACAAATTTATCCCTGTATACAACTTCCTGATGCATATTATGTTACTCATTTGCCCGTTGCTATTAATGGAACATCCTTTGTTCTTATTTTTTTAGGGACTCTTGGGCTTAGTATGGTGACGGCGTTAATACCGTTGGCTGCTATAAAGAGTGATTCTGTTACTAATACGTTACGCTTTGAGTAGTGATTTTTAATTTATCAAAAACAATCCGATTATTTTTTAATTTTTCTAACAATCCGATTATTAATTTACTTTAAATACCTCTTGGGTCCTCCCGGACAGGACAAAAGATGTGCTGGCACACACCTTTTGAATCCGTGCCTTTTTTTATTTCGCTCCAATTCAGACGTTCTGACCGCCGCTCCTTTGGAGTTAAGGTGCAGTCACGCCGAAGTTCTATACGCATATTAAAGTTTCTATGCATTGTTTTTCGAAGGAGTATGCCCGCATAGGACAAAAAGACATGAAAGGTAAAATTATAATCGGATTGTAAAAGTATCAAAATAAGAAAAATTGATTGTAAGATAAAAAAAATAAAGAAAAAATAATTCCATTAAAAAAAGGAACCTATGATAAAAATACACTCCACACTACGCAAATCAAATCTAAAAAATAAACGAGTTTTTGTACGTGCAGACCTGAATACAAACCAAACAATCAAAGCTTTCAGTAAAAACGATTTTCGATTAAAAAACATAGTACCAACACTCAATCTCATACTAAAAAAAGGCGGCACCATAATTTTATGTTCACATTACGGGCGCCCAATGAATCAAGAACCTGAACTTTCCACACAACATCTTATCCCATGGTTTAAAGAACAAGGTTTTACAATAGGCTTTGCGGCAACACCAGAAGATATACAAGTACTGAGCGAACAAGAAAAATATTCTATAATCATGCTCGAAAATATTCGCTTTTTTGCAGGAGAAGAAGCATGTGATCTTTCATTTGCAAAACGACTTGCAGCATGCGCCGACTACTATGTAAATGATGCGTTTGGATCATGCCACAGAAAAAGTGCATCACTGACCGTACTACCAACATTATTTACCAAAGAAAATCGATCAATAGGACTTCTGGTAGAAAATGAACTTCGTCACCTTAACCCCCTTCTGACGCACCAAAAACACCCTTTTGTTGTAATGATTGGAGGGATAAAAGGCGCAACAAAAATACCACTTCTCCATGACCTACTACCAAAACTGGATACCCTACTGATAACAACACCACTCTGTTTTACCTTTTTTGCAGCAATGGGCAAAAAAACAGGAAAATCATACACAGAAAACAACATGCTATCAGCAGCAAAAAAATTACTTATTGAAGCAAAAAAACAAAATGTTACTATTTTTTTTCCTGATGATTTTCAGGTAACAGAAGCATCATTTGAAACACCAAAAAAAATACATCTTGCAAGCCAATTGGGCCCAAAAGATGTAGGAATTTCGATTGGTCCTGATACAACCGATAGATGGAAACAGAAACTGTTAGAAGCAAAGACAATTTTTATTAATGGGCTTCCGGGAAATCCACAGTATGTAGAAACACTGGAAAGTACCCGTATTCTTTTACATGCACTTCAACGAATTTCTGGAACAACGGTAATTGGAGGCGGTGATTCAATATCACTGGTCAACCAACTTGGATGTGATGATGTTGGCTACCTTTCTACAGGCGGCGGCGCAACATTAGCTTATTTGAGCGGTCAAGTTCTTTTTGCGCTTACCTTCTTTGAAGATTGATTGTTCCTGTTTATGAAGTGCGGCAATACGTTGTTTATTACCATCACTGATTTTATATTGTATAAAACGATCAAATGCCAAGAAAGTTAACATCAAAAGCGCCATTTTTTTTATCATGATATCCCTACCCCCTAAAAAAATTACCTTATGATGTTATACTACCTCTTGTAAAATTCTATTTGCAATAGTTTGATAAAAAAAATAACAACACAGTCTTAATGTTAAACAATATATTTGATTGCTTTGTGAAAATGTAAAATTAAAAAATTGGACAAAATCCTAGTAAATGCGCGCCGATTTCTAGCTGCTCTTGTAAAAACTCTGGATCATCTTCAGGTGATGGCTCAAAAACTAAGAATCCATAATTTTCATATTTTACGGGCCATGAGAGAAAATTGGGTTTTTCTATGCCGAGACTGTAGGCAAGTTCGTGGGCAACATCTTGTTGAGATTTTTTGTTTTTTTGAATACTTGGAAGCGATAGTCCGCGGACTGTTTGGTTGAAGGGAGTTGTTTGCATGTGTTGCGAGAAGATATCGGGGGTTTCCCAGTGATTTTCTTTGTACGCTTCATTTACATGGTATCCGGCAATTCCTTGGAGGTGATTGAAGTCTGGATTATCTATAAAATAAGCGGCTTTTGATAAATTGAAGCACTCTTGATTGCCTAAACTGTGTAAAACAAATTCAGCGACATTATTACGTTCATAATGATGAATAAGATGTTTAGGTACATGTGCTGTTTTGAGTAATATTTGATGGATTCGTTCGTTTTTATCCTTCATACTCTTCCCCCTCACTCGTCTACTTTTGATCCTTACGTTTTCCTTTATGCATGCTAAGAATAAGAAACTCTTAATAAAAAAAGCAAGACTTAGATATTAAAAGTTTACATACTCATTTCAGATTATTAATATAAATTTCTTTAATGGTTAACAAAAAGAGAGAGTAACATTTTGAAGAAAATAATTTTTGCAGGACTCATAAGCCTACTAACATGTTTATCCCTAAAACCCAGAGGTCCCCTTCACTTTATTGACCCCAACATCCCCGTTATATACACAAAATGGCAATGGAACTTTCCTGAAGAAAAAATGTATTTCCCCTCTGTTGATAATGAAAATTACAAATTTTCTAATGGAACCATAACAGAATTCCCCCTCTTTAAAACATTCGACATGGAAGATGTAAAAAACAACTACCTTCCTGAAGAAAACATCCCCTATAGAAACGACAAAAAATCTTTTATTCAAGGCAAAAAATTTGAAAAAATGTTAAAAAACTTCTTCAAAGAAATTCTCCAAAAAAAAGATACTTATTCTGATTTTACTATTTTAAAAGATGATGACTGGAATCGTAAAAAACAGGCTGGGCTTTTAGTTGTCCGCTGCAAAAAACACCCATTTGTTATAAAACTTTTTATGGAAACACCCAAAAGCTTTATGCACCCTTTTAATAAAGGCATAATCCCTTTATTCCAATTTGGTATTGGGGGCGGTGCAACACGCCATTTAGTCGGATTTACAAGAATTAAAAACAGTAACACAATCATGAAACTTTTGCTTGAATCTCCCGAATGGAAAGATTATGCAGAAGTTCCAAGAAAATGGTATTGGCTCCCTCAATATCCATGGATACATATCACCACAAAAAACTTAGGTGAGCCGAATGAAATTAAAACAATCACCATTCCTGGCGCCTATATGATTATTGCCGATTTTATTGATACAGGCAGAACCTTTAAACTTTCATCCAAAACCGATCGCACAAAAATACTTAATCTTTGTAACTATCTTCAATGTAGAGTAGACCCACACATCAATAATTTTTTAGTAGAAAAAGGGACAAATAAATTAGTACTTATTGATACAGAACATTTCCCTACACTAACCGGGCTTCAAAAACCAATTGATTTGCGCTCATATACCCAATTTTATCTCCATCTTTCGGGTAAATACGCACATGAAACTGTTTTCTGTTTAAAAAATCATCGTCAAAGCCGAAGAGTTTCAGGATATCAACCCTTCTGTACTCCGTAAAAAACGTTCTTTTTTAGAGGCTGATTTAAACCAACCAGTACAAACTTTAGTTGTATCTTTAATATAAGAACTCAATCGAAATAATGTTCCGTTATGGGATAAACAATGCTCCCGTTTATATTTCATAAAAAGGGCATAAAAAGTTAAAAATGAAGAATTTTGATCGCATTCATTATTAGAAGTATTTTTTACCTCTTTGTACCATTGCGGATGATAAATTTCTATATCACAAAGGGCCTGTTTATGTAGGTCCTGATAGCTATATTTCTTTCTCTTTTTAGGAGTATTGTGCTGCCTGGCAAAGCGATGATAATAGTCGGAAAACTCTTTTTGAATTCCTCGATCTGTAATATCCATAACAGTAAAAAAATCTTCTAAACAAAAATGACCATAACCAACAATCGCTTGAAGATTCCATATTGATAGTAAAAATATGCTTAGTATAAAAAATTTTTTGAATTTCAAACGACTGCCCTCACGCCATCTTATTGCTGTATTTCTATCTCTATTCGCGTAACAATTTCTCGCAAACTTTGATCTTTTACAATGCTATCGGTGATTTTATCAAAGGCATGAATCACCGTAGAATGATCTTTTCTACCTAAAAATATACCTATTTCTCGCAGAGATTTATTCGTAAGTTTTTTCATCAAATACATCGCAACTTGACGCGCGCATGAAAGATTTTTTGCACGACTATTTGAGCGGAGATCGGCTAAACTATAGGAATATTTTTTACAAACAACGCTGGTAATAGCATGAAAATCAATAATGCTATCACTCTTTTTTGATGTATTTTCAACCTGCATCAATACTCTTTTAACCAATTCAAGAGAAAGCGATTGCTTAGTTAAAGAAGCAAATGCCATAACGCGAACCAATGCCCCTTCAAGCTCTCTTACATTTGAAGAACATTCCTGCGCAATGCATCCTGCAACTTCATCTGAAAGAATTTCATCATACAAAGCTGCTTTTTTCTTTAAAATAGCAATTTGCGTCTCAAGTGCAGGCTTTTGTATATCAGCAACAAGTCCCCATTCAAGACGAGAACGTAATCGTTCTTCTACTCCCTGAATATTACGTGGAAACATATCGCTCGAAAAAATAATTTGCTTACGACCATCATATAACGCATTAAAGATATGAAAAAAGGCCTCCTGGGTCTGTTCTTTGTTAGAGATAAACTGAATATCATCAATCAAAAGAACATCAACCATGCGGTACCGTTGCTGAAAAAGATGTATCTTATTAAAACGAATTGCAGAAATAAATTCATTCACAAAGCGATCAGTTGTTTGATAAAAAACAACCGCCTTACTATCCCGTCTTTGAATATCATTTCCAATGGCATGTAAAAGATGAGTTTTACCCAAACCTGAACCACCATAGACTAAAAAGGGATTGTACTGTGTTCCTGGATCCTCAGAAATGGCATGCGCTGCCGCAACAGCAAACGCATTGTGTGGACCAACTATGAACGTATCAAACGTATAATGAGGATTCAACCTGCCGTAATTTTTTGCTGTTTTACACGCGAGCGCATTTTTAACACGGCCAGGAATAATTTTTGGAGTTGCATATGCAGGGGTGATCAAATCTTTTGAGGATAATGCTACTTTATTTTCCGATTCTGATACATAGGTAAACATCAGTTTAAAGTCATCTGTATAAAGCAAACGCCCTAAATGTACTTGAAAAAGTTGACTATATTTAGCTTGAATCCATTCTTTGATAAACTTATTGGGAGCTTCTACGGTCAAAACCTTGGTAGTAACATCCCAGGCTGCAATACGAACAGCTTTTAACCATGTTTCTACAACACGGCTTCCTGCCTCTTCTTTTGCAATCGATAAAAACTGATTCCAGATATCCTGAAACATTTCCATGAAACCCAACTTTTACAATAATGTTATCATCTTAAAAATTCTTACATCCCCATATCTTGAATGAATAACATAACATTGCATAAGCACTCATGCAAAACTTGTTTCAAAAAATTTTCCAAGCCCGCTTACCATTCCACTTACCAAAGCATCTTGATACTTTGTATTTACTAATAATGCATACTCTTCTGGATTCGATAAAAAACCACACTCAACAAGTATAGATGGCATATCACCAAATAAAACTTGTCCTGGCTGCTTTTTAACCTTGCGATCAACCACATTCTGAAATTTTTGAGCTTCTTTTATAAGATCTTTATGAACACTCATCGCTAATTTTTCACTCTTTTTTGCAAGTTCTTTTCGATGAGAATCAATGTGATGAGTATCCTCATGATTCATCAAATTAAGAGTCGTTTTAAACAGCTCAGGCGTCATAAAATAGGTTTCAATTCCACAAACTGCAGGATTTATATTTGCATTACCATGCAAAGATATAAGCGCATCAGCATGGGAACATTTATTAGCATAACCAGTTCGTTCATCAAGGGACAGCGTTTTGTCATCATCGCGCGTCATATGAACAGTATATCCTTGGGCTCTCAATTGCTGTGCTAATTTTAAACCAAGAATTAAGGCAAATTCCTTTTCAGAAAGGCCCTGCCCATTAAATCCTGGATCATCTCCACCATGGCCGCAATCAATTACAATGGAACGATCAATTATTGTATTTTTTTTTTGCAATATGCGGTATTAAACAAGTTTTTATTTGCAATGTTTAAACTTTGCATTACGCCCCGTTTAAAGAATGCAAACGAAAGTGCCGGCTCTCCTGTAATAGCCGTAAAGGATTCATACTGAAAACCTATTTTTTTGTCATTAAAACAGATTTTCACAATCATCCCATCTTTATGGCGATCATGATGCATTTCAACACTATAATCTTCATGCTTAATCTTTTTTGTTTTAGCTATAATGCGATTAATTTCCTTTTCAGACATGCCATGTACTGGAAAAAAATAGGTTAACTCTTTCATGCCATCTGCATTAACAATTGGTTGATTATTATTTTCAACAACACCCCTTTGTGGAATATATAAACAGTCAGGCGCAGATGAAAAATATAAAACCAATCGGTCTTGTAAATCACTTACATGATTATAGACCTGTGTTATTTTAATACGTTTTACGGCTACATTAGAGCGACCTTCCATTTCCCCTATCAAAATTATAGCCGAAAACATTAGCTTTTTGTACATACTCACTCCCCTTTTTAGCATATACCCTTTCAAGTACTTACACTTTTACTTTAATTTTTTTTGTTACAGATTGTCAATAATTATTAAATAAAAATTTAAAATAAATTACAAAAAACTTTTAAAAAGGTAATCAAACATACTCAGAGAAGCTTTTTTTTATAAAAACTTAAATAAACAATTCAGGCATGTACGTTAACCGACGAGACCGTTCCCAAGCCGGAATAAAATCATGAATATCATATTCAATTCTTACTCCATTCAGTTCATGCGAAGCAGGATCAAAACAAATCACTTTATTATGATGAGCATCCCATCCAACAACTACCAGTAAATGTCCATTTTTATAAGGTGTATAACCACCTTTTATAGGGCCTCTAATACTTACTGCAACAGGAAAATTTTTTCTTAATTTTTTATGAATTTCATCAAATGATGATGGGCGCATAGCATAAAAAAAGAGATTGTCTCGACCAAGTTCAAATGCATGGGCCATGTTAAAAGCCCAATTGCCAAAAATATTTAAGCTAGGATCATACACATGTTGAGCAACAGAAAGCGGATCTACAAATCTTTTTTGTAATGTTTGCACCATCATACTTACAGATGTTGGAGAACACAGCGCATTAGCCCGCGGATGGTCTATCATCATTTGAGATTTTTTTACCGCCCGTTTTACTTTACAAGACCGCAATCCTCTACCACGATCATTATAAGGTTCAGGAACAAACTCAGATTGATTTGAAACTGCAATAAATATGCCCTTGATCAAATCTATTGTTGCATCACCTTCTCCATCTACCTCAATTTCAAATCCATCAGCTAAACAACCTTTTTCCATTTCTAAACGTGAGTAATGGAAAGTAGAATAAGTACCTCGACTAAAAAAAGACTTTTGCTCTACACCCCACGTTGCAACTTTATGCCAAGTATCCCATTTTTTAGTAGCAGCATCTCTTACTCTTAATTTAAACAGAAATGAACCATCCTCTGGTCGATTTGAATTCCAAGAAAAAATAAGTTGAGTAAATGGCATTACCGAATTTTTTTTATATATAAAATGGTGTTTACCTTCGTAGTTTTCTTCATCTTCTTCACTAAAAATATATTGATAAACGCAAGACCACGGTTTTTCAGCCCGCAATGAACCAGAAAAAATACTCACACACAGCAACATTACTCGTTTCATAGCACGACCCCTTTACTATAACGCTTTCTTTCAGTGTACTGTTGCCAAGAATTGCTAAGCAAGTAGAGATATCATCAACCAAGCTTGTTTACATCATCAACTCATATAAAAAAATTCTCGATCTCTTTATTGATACCGCCAAATAAAGCTACTATTCTTCCAAAGATCATTCCGAAAAATAAAGGAAAAATAATGAAAAAAATGGCACTTCTCATCAACCTACTCATCATCCACACTGCAACAACAGCGCAATTTAACCCTAATGGGTATTGCAAAGTTCCTGTTGCAGATCTTATAGGATCGCCCATCAAAGAATTTTTCAAACAAAATCTTTCAACCCAAGAACTCTACAACCAAATTCCACTCGACGATCGCAATGGCATCCCTACCTGTCCTCGCATGACTCAACTTCTCTACAACGATCCGGTAGAGATTCTTGAATATCGCAATAACGAAGTAAAAATCTATATGCCTCAATGGGTCTACCGAGCAAAAGAAAAAAATTATGGAACATACTGGACTTTTTCAAGCAATATCGCTCCACTTACCCCAGACAGTAAAAAATATCATCCCAACAACATTCCATTCAAGACAGAAAATCAAACAATTATTGTTTTAGACAAGCCTTTTTATAATAAAAAAACAAAAGAAACCTATTCTATTGGAACCCGATTTGTACTTGCATCCCACAAGAAATCTTCTAATCAACCGACTTTTAAAGTGTTGTATACAAAACATACTCATAAAAAAACAGTTGATATTCCTAAAACAGATGCCCATATCGAACAGCTCCATAACTCAACAGAAGCGCGGACTCTTTTTGTAGACCTTCTTCGCTCATGGGTGAACCCAAATCAAGATCCAATCCCCTATCTTTTTGGTGGAAATTCTTGGACCGGCTATGAAAACACTAAAGATACCTGTCCACTCACCGGCTTTGATTGCGGTAAAATAATTACAGTTGCTGCGCAATTTTCTGGAATTCCCCTCTATGCATCAAACAGCCTAACGCTTAAAGAATCATGCAAATCACTGAAAAAAAACGATACCTTAGAAAATGGGGATCTTATCTACTTCACCGGACACATTGCCGTAATAAGTGATATAAAAAAGGGACTTTTAATCGAAGCGCGTGGTTATAAATCTGGCTATGGATTCATACAAGAAATACCTTTTTCTGAGCAATTTAAAGATATCAACACAACGCAAGATCTTCTTGATGCCTACTTTAATAAAACAAAGGTTATTCGCTATGAAAAAGATCATTCAAAAACGCAAAAAATCCAAGGAATAATACTCCTTAAACTCTGCTGAGCATGCAGAGCTTCGATTGTTTTGTTACTTGAACCTGATATTCTTAATGTAAAGAAATAAGATAAAAACTCTTTTTACAAAGGAATACTAATGAATTTTTTAAATCCCACTACCGATATAGTCTTTAAAAAATTATTTGGGAGCACTGAACATTCACAAGTACTTATAAGCTTTCTTAATAGCATTTTAATGCGTAAAGAAGGTGAAAAAATTGTAAGTGTCGTAATCAACAATCCCTACAATGCCCAACGATGCAAAGAAGATAAGCTCTCTATTGTTGATG